>WLIH01000231.1 GCA_009702305.1 Actinomycetota bacterium
CCCTGTCGCGCAGCCGGTGCAGCAGCCGCTGGGTGCCGAGGGCGGCTGCGGAGAAGACGACCTGGTCGGCGGTGAAGGTGCGACGACCGCGCCGGCCGGTCCGCCCGGTGCGGTGCGTGACGACGGCATAGCCGCCCGCAGCCCGCGGACGCACGTCGTTGACCGTGGTGAGGGGGTGCACCCGGGCGCCGGCCGACTCGGCCAGGTGCAGGTAGTTCTTCGGCATCGTGTTCTTGGCGTTGTGACGACACCCCGTCATGCACTCGCCGCAATGCGTGCAGGCGTTGCGCTCCGGCCCGGCGCCGCCGAAGTACGGATCGGGGATGGGCTCGCCAGGCGTGTCCCCGAAGAGGACGCCCACCTCGGTCGGCGTCCACGATGCGCCCAGGTCGTCGGCGACCTGCTGCATCACGCGGTCGGCCGGCGTGATCCGCGGGCTGGTGACGACGCCGAGCATCCGCTTCGCCTGGTCGTACCAGGGCGCCAGCTCGCTTCGCCAGTCGGTGACCCCGCGCCAGTGCGGGTCCTCGTAGAAGGACTGCGGCGGCTCGTAGAGGGTGTTGCCGTAGACGAGCGAACCGCCCCCCACGCCGGCCCCGCTGATCACCAGCACGTTGCGCAGCAGGTCGAGGCGCTGGATGCCGAGCAGGCCCAGCGCCGGCGCGAAGAGGTAGTCGCGCAACCGCCACGAGGTCGTGGCGAACTCGTGGTCGGCGAAGCGCCGCCCGGCCTCGAGCACGCCCACGCGGTAGCCCTTCTCCGAGAGGCGCAGGGCCGTGACACTGCCGCCGAACCCCGATCCGACGACCAGGACGTCGTAGTGATCGGTGGTCCGGTCGGCGGTGGTGCTCACCCGACCGCGCGGTCGCCGGTCCAGAACTGTGCGCGCAGCGCCTTCTTGTCCGGCTTGCCCAGTCCGGTCAGCGGCAGCGCGTCGGCCACGATGACCTGCTTGGGCGACTGCACGGAGCCCTTCCGGTCCTTGACCGCGTCCTGGATCTCGTGGGTCATCCGCGCGATCGACTCCTCGTCGGTCGGGGCGTCGGCGCGCAGCACGACGATCGCCGTGACGGCCTCGCCGAACTTCTCGTGCGGGGTGCCGATGACGCCGACCTGGGCGACCATCGGGTGCTCGGCGACGATGTCCTCGACCTCGCGCGGGAAGACGTTGAAGCCACCCGTGACGATCATGTCCTTGGTCCGGTCGACGATGTACCAGAAGCCGTCCTCGTCCTCGCGAGCCACGTCGCCGGTGTGCATCCAGCCGTCCTTGAAGGTCTCGGCCGTCTCGTCGGGCAGGTTCCAGTAGCCGCCGGCGAGCAGGGTGCCGGCCACGCAGATCTCGCCGGGCTCGCCGACCGGCACGGGCCGCCCGTCCTCCCCGAGGAGCGCCGAGCGGATGAACGCCGACGGGCGCCCGCAGGAGGCCAGGCGCCGGTCGTCGCCGGAGACGTGGTCACCCTTGGCGAGGTAGGTGATCACCATCGGCGCCTCGGACTGCCCGTAGTACTGCGCGAAGATCGGGCCGAAGCGGTCGATGGCCTCCTTGAGACGCACGGGGTTGATGGCGGAGGCGCCGTAGTAGACGGTCTGCAGGGACGACAGGTCGCGGGTGTGCGAGTCGGGGTGGTCCATCAGGGCGTAGAGCATCGACGGCACCAGCATCGTCGCCGTGATCTTCTGCTCCTCGATGGTGCGCAGCACCTCGGCCGGGTCGAACTTGGCGAGGACGAACAGCGAGCCGCCCTTGATCACCGTGGGCACGAAGAAGGCCGCACCTGCGTGCGAGAGCGGCGTGCACATGAGGAACTTCGGGTCCTCGGGCCACTCCCACTCGGCGAGCTGGATCTGGGTCATCGTCGACATCGCCTGGGAGGTGCCGATGACGCCCTTGGGCTTGCCGGTCGTGCCGCCGGTGTAGGTGATCGACACGATGTGGTCGGGGGCGAGGGTCACCGCCTCGAGCGGCTGCGGCTCGAAGGTCGCGGCAGCGGCGTTGAGGTCCTGACCGATGTGGCTGAGCTCGGGCGGGACCGGTCCGATGGTGAAGACCTTCTCGAGCTTCGGGCACCTCTCGAGCAGGCCGAGGGCCCGCTCGACGAACATCGGCACCGGGTCGATCGTGATCGTGGTGATCTCGGCGTCGTTGATCACGTAGGCGTGATCGTCGAGCGAGCCGAGCGGGTGCAGCGATGTGCGTCGGTATCCCTGGGTCTGACCGGCGCCGATGATGAACAGCACCTCGGGACGGTTGAGGCTGAGCAGAGCGCCGGCGGTGCCGCGCCCGGCACCCAGCGACTCGAAGGCCTGGACGTACTGGCTGATCCGTTGGGCGACCTCACCGCCGGTCAGGGTGACGTCCCCGAGGAACATCACCGGCTTGGTGCGGTGACGCTTGAGGGCCGCCACCATCAGGTGGCCGTTGTGGGTGCCGAGTCGCATGGTGTCGCTGGTCATGCGCCCGAGACTAGAACGTGTTCCAGTTCGGTGCCAGTACCCCCGGCCGGGAATCGAGCCAGGAATCGAGCCAGGTGTCAGGCCAGGAGCTCGGCGACCTGGCGGATGTCCTCGGGCGACTGGAAGCTCAGCATCAGCGTCGTCACCCCGGTCTCCTCCCAGGCAGCGACGGTCTCCTTGACCTCACCGGGCGTGCCGATGATGTGCATGTCGTCGACGAGCTCGTCGGGGATCAGTGCGGTCGCCTTGTCCTTCTCGCCGCTGAGGTAGAGCTTCTGCACCTCGGCCGCGAGGTCCTCGTAGCCCATCCGGATGAAGACCTGGTTGTGGAAGTTCGCCTCCGCCGCGCCCATGCCACCCATGTAGAGCGAGACCGACGGCTTCATCATCTGGATCACCGCCGCCTTCTCGGCGGCGTCCGCGACCACCTGGAGGTGGCAGGTCGCCGCGATCTCGAAGTCCGCGCGGGTACGTCGGGCGCCGGGCCGGGCGAAGCCCTCGTCGAGCCAGGGCTGGTACATCCCTGCCGACTTCGGCGTGTAGAAGATCGGGATCCAGCCGTCGGCGATCTCGGCGGTCTGGGCGACGTTCTTCGGCCCCTCCGCGCCCAGCCAGATGGGGATGTCGGAGCGCAGCGGGTGCACGATCGGCTTGAGCGGCTTGCCCAACCCGACCGAGCCCGGGCCGTCGTAGGGCAGCGGGTAATGGGGCCCGGCGTTGGTGACCTTGTCTTCGCGGGCCAGGACCTGACGGATGATGTCGACGACCTCGCGGGTGCGGGCCAGCGGCTTGGCGAAGGGCTGGCCGTACCACCCCTCCACCACCTGCGGACCGCTGACGCCCATGCCGAGGATGACCCGGCCCTTGCTCAGGTGGTCGAGCGTCAGGGCATGCATCGCGATCGAGGTGGGCGCCCGGCCCGACATCTGGACGATCGAGGTGCCGAGACGCACGCGGGAGGTCTCATGGCCGTACCACGCCAGCGGGGTGAAGGCGTCCGATCCCCAGGCCTCCGCGGTGAAGATCGCGTCGAAGCCGCTCTCCTCCGCCGCCGCGACCAGCGCGGAGTGGTGCGTGGGGGGCTGTGCGCCCCAGTAGCCGAGCTGCAGTCCCAGTTTCATGGCGCTCACCCTCTCAGAACTCGCGCGACGCGCGGCGGAAGTCTTGTCATCAAGATAGAACGTGTTCTACTTTCGAGCCATGCCACGCACCTTGCAAGCCCCGGTCACCGTCAGCTTCGACTACACGAGGTCCACCGGACCCGTGCTCGGTCGCTTCCTCACCGGCCTGCGCGACGGCGTGATCGTGGCCGGGCGCACCTCCGACGGCGAGGTCGTCGTGCCCCCGTCGGAGTACGACCCGATCACCCACGCGCAGACCACCGACTTCGTCGAGGTTGCCGCCGTCGGCACCGTCACGTCGTGGACGTGGGTGCCGGAGCCGGTCGCGGCACAGCCGCTCGACCGCCCGTTCGCGTTCGTGCTGGTCACCCTCGACGGGGCGACGAAGCCGCTGCTGCACGCCCTCGACGTCGCCTCTCCCGACCAGGTCAGCACCGGGATGCGCGTCCAGGTGCGCTGGGCCGAGGAGCGGGTCGGTCACATCAACGACATCGCCTGCTTCGAGCCGCTCGCCGACGAGTCCGACGCCCGGCCCTCCGGTGGAGGCCTGCTCGAGGACCACCCGGTGACCGGCGTGATCACGCCCGTCTCGCTGGACTACATCTACGCGGCCTCGCCCGAGGAGTCGACCTTCTACCGCGGGCTCAACGAGGGCCGGATCCTCGCCCAGCGCTGCCCGACCTGCGAGAAGGTCTACATCCCCCCGCGCAGCGCGTGCCCGACCGACGGCACGCCCACCGAGGGCGAGATCGAGCTCAGCGGCGAAGGCACGATCACGACGTTCTGCATCGTCAACGTGCCCTTCCTCGGCCAGAAGATCACCCCGCCGTACGTCTCGGCGTACGTCCTGCTCGACGGCGCCGACATCGCCCTGCTGCACCTGATCCTGGGCGTCTCGGCCGACGAGGTCCGCATGGGCATGCGGGTCAAGGCCGTCTGGCGGCCCGAGGACGAGTGGGCCTACTCGCTCGAGAACATCGACCACTTCGCGCCGACCGGAGATGCGGACGCGGACTTCGACACCTACAAGCACCACCTCTGAGGGGCAAGAGAATGAGAGACGTTGCCGTCGTCGGGTTCGCCCAGCGACAGATGGCCGAGTTCGACGGGTCACCGACCTGCGTGGAGCTGCTGGTGCCGCTCCTGGCCGAGTGCTACGAGCAGACGGGCTGGACTCGACACGACGTCGGGTTCTGGTGCTCGGGCTCCTCCGACTATCTCGCCGGACGATCCTTCTCGTTCGTCCAGGCGGTCGACGCGATCGGCGTCATCCCGCCGGTCAACGAGTCGCACGTGGAGATGGACCTGGCCTGGGCCATGTACGAGGCCTGGATCAAGATCCAGACCGGCGAGGTCGACACCGCCCTCGTCTACGCCTTCGGCAAGAGCTCGGCCGGCACCCTGCGCCGCACCCTCGCCCTCCAGCTGGAGCCGTACACGATGACGCCCCTGTGGCCCGACACCGTGTCGCTGGCCGGCCTGCAGGCGCGTGCCGGCATCGACGCGGGTCTGTGGGACGAGCAGGCGATGGCCGAGGTCGCCCAGCGGTCGCTGACCGACGCCGAGAAGAACGAGTACTCCATCCGCAAGGGCGGCTCCTCGGTCGAGGAGCTGCTGGCCCGGCCGATGTACGCCGACCCGCTGCGCAAGCACGACTGCGCTCCGGTCACCGACGGCGCGGCCGCGATCGTGCTCGCCGCCGGTGACAAGGCGCGCGAGGTGCGCGACAACCCGGCCTGGATCAGCGGCATCTCGCACTTCATCGACCCGATGAGCATGGGGACGCGCGACCTGACCCGCTCCCCCAGCGCTGCCAACGCCGCCGCCAAGGTCGACCTCGGCG
>WLIH01000232.1 GCA_009702305.1 Actinomycetota bacterium
CGTCACCGTGCGCGGCGACGGCGACCACCTCGTGCTCGAGGTGGGCGACGACGGCGTCGGCTTCGACACGGCCAGGACCCGCGCCCCCGACCGTTTCGGGTTGCGCGGCCTGCGCAGCCTGGTCAGTGAAGTAGGCGGCGACCTCGAGGTCGTGTCCGCCACCGGAGAAGGGACGACTGTGCGCATGGCGGTGAAGCTGACATGAGCGAGGACAAGATCCGCGTCGTCCTCGTCGATGACCACGCCGTCATCCGGGCTGGGCTCGCCCAGCTGCTCGGCGGCACCCCGGACATCGAGGTGGTCGGAGAGGCTGGCAACGGCGACGAGGCGCTGGAGCGGGTGCGCGCCCTCGAGCCCGACGTCGTACTGATGGACCTCCAGATGCCTGGGACCGACGGCGTCACCGCCACCCGCCAGATCAAGGAGTCGGGCCTGAGCACGGACGTCCTGGTGCTGACCTCCTTCTCCGACAACGAGCGCATCCTCGGAGCGATGGACGCCGGTGCCGTCGGCTACCTCCTCAAGGACGCCGACCCCGACGACGTGCTCGCCGGGATCCGGGCCGTCGCTCGCGGGGAGTCACCGATCCATCCCAAGGCCGCCCGAGCCCTGCTCGGCGCGCGCCCCGGCCCGACTCGCGCCCAGCTGACCAACCGCGAGGTCGAGGTCCTGGCGCTGGTGCGTGAGGGCCTCGCCAACAAGCAGATCGCGCGGCGCCTCGACATCAGCGAGCGCACCGTCAAGGCCCACCTGACCTCCGCCTTCTCCCGCATCGGCGTGGCCGACCGCACCCAGGCCGCTCTCTGGGCCGAGCGCAACCGCATCTGACCCTCAGGTCCCTGCTGTCGCTGGGTCACTTCCGGCTCGCGGCGGTGGGCTGCGGGGCACGTCGATTGGTCCCCAACCGCAACGATTCGGGTCCTCGGCGTGCAGTTCTTGACCAATCGGCGACACCGCCCGTGATCCGCCACACCGCCCCACCCGGACGTCGTCGATTGGTCCCCAACCGCAACGATTCGGGTCCTCGGCATGCATTTCCTGACCAATCGGCGACACCGGCCGACATCTGCCGCACCGCCCCACCCGGACGTCGTCGATTGGTCCCCAACCGCAACGATTCGGGTCCCCGGCGTGCAGATCGTGACCAATCGGCGACACCGCCCGTGATCCGCCACACCGCCCCGCCCGGATGTCGTCGATTGGTCCCCAACCGCAGGTTCCGGGTCGCGATTCATGCGGTTGGGGACCAATCTGCGGGGTCAACCCCCGGACGCCGGCGGCCTGTGTCGGTCCAGCCAATGCCGTCTCAGCCGGGGACGACGTCGGCGGGCACGGCCCCGTCGGGGAGCGGCGGAGGGGTGCCGCCGAAGGCGGGGCAGATCGACTGGTGAGCACACCAGGAGCACAGGCGCGAGCGCCGGGGCTGCCAGTCGCCGCTCTCGGCGGCCCGGGTGATGGCGGCCCAGATCGCCTCGACCTTGCGCTCGGTGGCGAGCAGGTCCTGCTCGTCGGGGGAGTAGCGCAGGATCTCGCCGTTGCCGAGGTAGACCAGCTGCAGCACGGACGGGATCACGCCGCGGGTGCGCCAGAGCACCAGGGCGTAGAACTTCATCTGGAAGAGGGCGGTCGCCTCGAACCGCTCGCCGGGGGAGCGGCCGGTCTTGTAGTCGACGACCCGCACCTCCCCAGTGGGGGCGACGTCGATCCGGTCGACGAAGCCACGCAGCAGCAGCTTGGAGCCCAACAGTGCCTCGACGTACACCTCCCGCTCCGCAGGCTCGAGCCGCGTCGGGTCCTCGAGGGTGAAGTAGCGGCGCAGCACGCTCTCGCACGACGCCCACCAGGAGTCGAACGCCGCGTCGTCACCGTGCAGGTCGGCGTACGCCGGCTCCTCGAGCATCAGCCCGTCCCAGGACGGGCGGAGCAGGGAGAGCGCCACGTCCGGGGTGCGGGTGGCGGCCGGCAGGTCGAAGAGATCCTCGAGCACCTTGTGCACCAAGGTGCCGCGCACGGCGTCGACCGAGGGCGGCTCGGGCAGGCGGTCCACGGTCCGGAAGCGGTACAGCAGGGGACAGGTCAGGAAGTCGCCCGCTCGACTCGGCGACAGCGCACCGAGCACGTCGACCCCGTCCACCGGCGTGGACACCCGCTCGGCCGGCGAGGCGGCAGCCGAGCCCGTCGAGATGCCCGCCGAGAGGCCCGCCGAGATGCTGGCCGACGCCGGTGTGCTCATGATCAGCACCCTAGGTCGTCGCACCGACAGCCCGACGGCAGCGCTCAGAGCCCGACGGCAGCGCTCAGAGCCCGACGGCAGCGCTCAGAGCCCGACGGCAGCGCGACGACGCCCCCTTGCCGTGCCACCGGGTCGGATAGCCTCGCCCTGTGCCCGACCACCCCGACCACCCCGCGCCGCCCCGTCCTCCCGGCACGTTCAAGGTCGGCACCATCGCAGGCAGCGACGTCCTCGTGTCGTCCTCGTGGTTCCTCATCGCCGCCCTGATCGCGGTCATCATGTCGCCGCGCGTCGAGGAGGTGCAGCCCGGGCTCGGGATCTGGAAGTACGTCGCCGGCCTGGCGTTCGCCGTTGTCCTCTACGGCTCCGTGCTGCTGCATGAGGCCTCGCACGCCCTGATGGCGCGGCACTACGGGTTCCCGGTCACCTCGATCACCTTGCACTTCCTCGGTGGCATGACGGCGATCGAGGGCGAGGCGCGCAAGCCGCGCGAGGAGTTCATGATCGCCGTGGTGGGGCCTCTGACCTCGATCGCGGTGGGTGTCGCAGCGGTCGGCCTGTGGTTCGTCACCCCCGACGGACTGCTGCTGATGGCGGTCGAGGGTCTCGCCGGAGCCAACCTGCTCGTCGGCGTGCTCAACCTCGTGCCCGGCCTGCCCCTGGACGGCGGGCGCGTGCTCAAGTCCGCCGTCTGGCAGCTCACCGGCAGCGTCCACCGCGGCACGCTCGCGGCCGGCTGGGGAGGCCGCGTCGCCGCCATCGCCGTGCTCTTCTGGCCCTTGGCGCAGGAGCAGGTCCTCGACACACCGCCCGACCTGATCGACTTCCTGCTCGCGTTCATCGTGGGCGCCTTCCTCTGGACCGGCTCCACCCAGGCGATGGCCGCGGCACGGCTGCGTCGCCGGCTGCCAAGCCTGGTGGCGCGCGACCTGGCCCGCCGCGCACTCTCGGTGCCTGCCGACCTCCCGCTCGCCGAGGCCGTACGCCGCGCGCAGGAGGCCCAGGCCGGCAGCATCGTGACCGTCGCACCCGATGGCGCGACCGTCGGGCTGGTCAACGAGACCGCCCTCGTCGCGACGCCCTCCGAGCGACGGCCCTGGATCCCCACCTCCGCGGTCGCGCGCTCCCTCGAGGAGGGCCTGCGGCTCCCGGTCGGGCTCGTCGGCGAGGAGCTGGTCCTCGCTCTCACCCGCACTCCCGCGGCGGAGTACCTCCTGGTCGAGGACGACGGGTCGATCTACGGCGTCCTGACCACCGCCGACGTCGATCGCGCCTTCCGGGAGAGCGCCGCACGCTGAGCGCCGGTCGCCCGCCGCGGCGCGCGCGGGCGGGGCTAGGGTTCGCCGCATGCACGACAGCACTCCCGACGTCCCTGCCGAGGCCTGGTCCGGCGTCCACCGCGGCCCCCTGCGTGAGGGCGAGTGGGTGCGGCTCACGGATCAGAAGGGCCGTCGCCACAACTTCGAGCTGACGCCCGGCAAGCGCTTCTTCTCCAACCGCGGCCACCTCGAGCACGACGACCTCATCGGCCGCGAGGAGGGCTTCACCGTGCAGAGCTCGGCCGGCGGCGAATATCTCGTCTTCCGGCCGCTCCTGGCCGAGTTCGTCGTCTCCATGCCTCGGGGCGCCGCCGTCGTCTATCCCAAGGACGCCGCGCAGATCGTCGCGATGGCCGACATCTACCCCGGTGCGCGCGTCGTCGAAGCCGGCGTCGGCTCCGGCGCGCTGACCTGCTCGCTGCTGCGCGCTGTCGGTCCCCACGGTCACGTGTCGTCGTACGAACGACGCGAGGAGTTCGCCGACGTCGCTCGACGCAACGTCCACCAGTTCTTCGGCGCCCCCGAGGGCGAGTCCCACCCCGCCTGGCAGCTCACCCTCGGTGATCTCGCGGAGGCGCTCCCGGCCTCGGGCGAGCGCTGCGACCGGATCATCCTCGACATGCTCGCGCCCTGGGAGTGCGTCGACGCAGCGGCCGGCGCGCTCGTGCCCGGCGGCATCCTATGCGCGTACGTCGCCACGACGACCCAGCTGTCGCGGTTCGTCGAGACGGTGCGACTGCACGGCGAGTTCACCGAGCCGCAGGCGTGGGAGTCGTTGGTGCGTGACTGGCACGTCGAGGGCCTCGCCGTGCGACCGGGGCACAAGATGATCGGGCACACCGCCTTCCTGGTCACCGCCCGCCGGATGGCGCCGGGGGAGCGGCCCCCGCGCAAGACCCGCCGGCCCGCGCCCGGCGCCTACGGGCCCGACTACACCGGCCCGCGCCCGGCCGACGTACCCGACGAGGCGGAGCAGACGGTCGCCGATTCACCGACCGACGACCTCGACTGAGGCGTGCAGCGAGTCGCGGCCAAATCGTGACCAACACCGCCGAGATTGCTCTTCCGTCCCACAGCGACGCGGGTAGGGTCGCATTCCACAGGAGGTGTGCTGATGACAACATCCGAAGGCCCGTCGGGCACGGGGCAGTCCAGCACGGGGGGACGCAGCCCCGAGCAGCTGGCCAGCCAGGTGCGTCTCCTGGAGGGTGAGGTCTCCGACCTGCGCCGCCGCCTCGAGGAGCTACCCAGCGGCTCGCGCGGCCTCGAGTTGCGCCTGGCCGACGCCCAGCGCTCGCTCTCGGCCGTCACGTCGCAGAACGAGCGGCTGGCCGACACGCTGCGCGAGGCCCGCGACCAGATCATGAAGCTCAAGGAGGAGGTCGACCGGCTGGCCCAGCCGCCGGCCGGCTTCGGCACCTTCCTGCAGCGCAACGAGGACGACTCCATCGACGTCTTCACCGGTGGTCGCAAGCTGCGCGTCAACGTCAGCCCCAGCGTCGACCTCGACGAGCTGCGCCGCGGCCAGGAGGTCATGCTCAACGAGGCTCTCAACGTGGTCGCCGCCCTCGCCTACGAGGAGGTCGGCGAGGTCGTCATGTTCAAGGAGCTCCTCGCCGACGGCGAGCGGGCCCTGGTCATCGCGAACGCCGACGAGGAGCGGGTCGTGCGCATCGCCGAGCCGTTGCGCGGCGGCAAGATCCGCGCCGGCGACTCCCTGCTGCTCGACTCTCGCGCCGGCTACGTCTACGAGAAGGTGCCGAAGTCCGAGGTCGAGGAGCTGGTCCTCGAAGAGGTCCCCGACATCGACTACTCCGACATCGGCGGACTGTTCAACCAGATCGAGACGATCCGCGA
>WLIH01000233.1 GCA_009702305.1 Actinomycetota bacterium
CGACCAGCCCCATCTGGTCGGAGTCCTACCGCAAGCTGCGCACCAACCTCAGCTACCTCGAGCCCGACAACCCGCCTCGCACCCTGCTGGTGACCAGCGCGCTGCCGGGTGACGGCAAGACGATCACCGCGCTCAACCTCGCGGCGTCCATCGCTCAGGGCGGGCGCTCCACCGTCCTGGTGGAGGCGGACCTGCGCCGCCCCAGCGTGAGCAAGCTGCTCGGGCTGGTCCCCGACGTCGGCGTGACCAACGTGGTGGCCGGCAAGGCGACGATCGACGAGGTCACGCAGGCAGCCGCCGGCTTCGACGTGATCACCAGCGGCCCGATCCCCCCGAACCCGTCCGAGCTGCTCGGATCGCAGGCCTTCGGCCGCCTGATCGACTCCCTGCTCGAGAAGTACGAGAACGTCGTCATCGACACTCCCCCGCTGCTGGCCGTCACCGACGCCGCCGTCGCGTCGGTGGTCGCGGACGCCGTGATCCTGGTCTGCCAGGCGAAGCGGACCCGCAAGACCGAGCTGCGACGCGCCCTGCTCGGCCTGCGCGCGGTCGACGCCAACATCGTCGGCGTGGTGATCAACCAGATCTCGATCCCCGGCAGCTCCTACTACCAGTACTCCTACAAGACGCCGACGCCTCGTCGCACGCGCGGTCGGGGGGCCGGAGGGCAGTCGGGTGAGTGACGTGAACGGCGCGAAGCCCACCTTCCTGACCGTGCCCGAGCCGGCACGCGGCCTCGAGCGGGTCCGTCTCGCCGTGCCCGATCCGCTCGTCGACACCGTGGTGGGCGCACGCGTGTGGCGCAAGCGCCGCAAGCCCGACGTCGTCGCCGCTGCCCGCCTCGAGATGGACTTCCTGCTCTCCGAGGTCTCGACACCTGCCGAGATCGACGCCGTGACGCAGCGCTACCTCGCGCGGGAGACCTATCGCTCCGAGCTGCGCTACCACCCCAAGATCATCGGCGAGCAGCCGGTCGACGGCGTCGATCGACTGCGCGCAGCGCGGCGGGCCGGTCGCGGTGTCGTGATCAGCTTCCTCCATCACGGGCACTACGAGGGTGCGACGGCGTCGGTCGGCAAGGCCGAGGCGCCCATCCACATCGCGATCTCGGAGGACATGATCGGCGCGGACGCACCGGCCTTCCTCCGCCAGCACGTGCGTGTCGGCCTCCGCTCGGGCAACACCGGCGTCAACGCCGCGGCAGGCGCCGGCGTCCTCGCCAAGGTCCTGACCGACGGGCACGTCATGGCGATCGCCACGGACGTGCCCGGACGCACCCCGCTGCACTTCCTCGGCCGGGACCGGCTGGGCTCGTCCGGCGCGGCGAGACTCGCCCGGGGCACCAACAGCCTCGTCGTCGTGATGACGGCTCACTGCGACAGCGACGGCGCTCTCTCCCTGAGCATCGGCGAGCCGATCGAGCCGCTCGACTTCGCCTCACACGACGAGCTCCTCGCGGAGCTCCTCCGCGCCCAGGAGCCGGCGATCCTCGCGTGGCCGGAGGGATACCACCTCCCGCGACTGCGCTGGGGGATGCCGCCGACCGACGGCTGACGTCCGGGGCCTGCCGTTAGCCGTGGACGGCGTCGTCCGCGACGGGGCGCCGACGGAGGGGACGCAGACCCTGGACCGCGAACAGGACGGCTGCGTTCGCGAGGGAGGCGGCCGCCACCGACCACGCCACCACGGCGACAGAGTCGAACGGCGTCACGACGACCATGTAGGCCAGCGCGACGCCGGTCGAGGCGGCCCGAGCCAGCCCCACCTCCGTCGTACGCCGATCGGCGCGCAGGTTCGCAGCCGGAAGCATCGCCGCCATCAGGGCGGCGTACGTCACCGCGAAGCCGAGGATGGCGAACCAGCTCAGCCCCTCGAAGCCGTCGAGGATCAGGGGATAGAGCGGCGTCCGCGTCATGGCCAGGATCGCAACGCAGACGGCGAACGTCAGCAGCACGGCGGCAGCGAACTTCGCGCGGGTTGCCGCACTGAAACCGCCCGCCGCCCGGGCGGAGTAGACGATCCGGCGCGCCGCCAGGCCGAGCACGGTGACCGGTCCGAGGAGGGTGAAGGCCATCCGTGCCGCCGACGCATCGCCCGGGTCGCCCTGACTGCGGATGAGCGCGAGCGCCAGGACCAGGGGGAAGCCGCCGAGGGCGGCGTCGAAGAGCAGCGGCAGGGACTCGCGACGATCGCCCCACACCACGCGGGCGCCGGCCGTGAGCCGGGCGGTGCGCACCACCGGCGTGCTCGCCAGGAAGACCGCGTAGCCGACGGCGGCGATGCCCCACCACACCAGCACCAGCGAGCGATGGTCCAGGCCGGCGAGGGCCGCGATCGACACGCTCGCGACCTGCAGGACCAGGACCCCGAGGTCGCGGGCGAGGAAGCGCGTCGCCTCCTCGAAGCCCTGCACCACCCGCAGGTAGTCCCAGATCGCCCACAGACCGACGGCGGCCGAACAGGCGACCAGCTCCCAGCTGCCCAGCCACAGGCTGACACCGAGCTGGCCGACCAGCACGGCACCGGCCAGCACGAGCGCCGAGGCACCGCCGTCCTTGGCGGTGCGACTGCCGATGAGCACGCGGTCCGAGCCGATGCCCTGAGCCATGCCGAGACCGAACATCGCGCAGGTGATCCACACGGCGTAGTCGTCGAAGGCCTCGCGGGGCAGCAGGATCGCGAAGAGCACCATCTGCACGACGGTGCTCAGGCTGTTGAGCGCCTGGACGAGCACCACACCGAGCGAGGAGTTCAACTTGCCGGGCGCTCGAGCGGACTCCGTGCTGGTCATCTGCGCACGCTAACCCATGGGACGGGTCTCGGCGCGCAGCGGCGAATGTCCTCGCGGCGGGGGTCGTCACCACTATCCTGAAGGCCGTGCAGGTGTCCTCGTGGGACACCTCGGGGGGAAGGGGCGGAGAACCTGTGGCGTTCCGCATGAAGCAGTTGGCGCAGAACACCGCATTGGGCTCTGGTCTGTTCGTCGCCAGGACGGTGTCGGTCGACTCGGTGACGGAGTCGCTGACGCCGCTGAGGGTCACACCGTGTGAGACCCCGCTGATCCGGCTCGGCCCCGACGCCGACGGCGGCTACCTGGTCCCGGACGACCTCGACGGCATCGCCGCGGCGATCAGCCCGGGCGTGTCCACGGAGTCCCGCTTCGACCTCGCGATCGCCGAGCGCGGGATCCCCGTCACCCTGGTCGACGCCTCCGTGGAGGGGCCTTCGGTCTCGCACGAGGCCTTCACGTTCGTGCCGAAGTTCGTCGACACGTTCGAGTCGGAGCAGACCGTCACGCTGTCGCAGCTGGTCGCCGACCAGCCTGACGGCGACCTGCTCCTCCAGATGGACATCGAGGGTGCCGAGTACCGCACGCTCGGATCGACGCCGTACGACGTGCTGGAGCGGTTCCGGATCATCCTGCTGGAGATCCACGACCTCAACCACATCGTCCTGCCCACCCGCGACCGCGAGATCCCGTCGTTCGTCACCCGACTGCTGCACACCCACGCGATCGTCCACTCGCACCCGAACAACTACGCTCCCGTGGCGAAGATCGGCGGGACCGCTGTCCCGCACACCCTGGAGCTGACGTTGCTGCGACGCGATCGCTTCGTGCCGGCGACGCGGATCCCGACCTACCCGCACCCGCTGGACCGCGACTGCGACCCCGTCGGCCCTCACGTCGTCCTGCAGGCGCCCTTCCTGCCGCAGCCCGTCTAGCCGACGCGGATCTCCTCGCATGCCCTCGCGCACGGGGCGCTTACGCCGGGTCGGCGAACGCCTCATCTCGCAGTTCGACAGGCTCGTGCCGGCTGCCGCGCACGTGGTCGCCCATTCGTCGCCGGACCTCGACGACAACGTGGTCGCGCTGTTGCGCCGTCGTCCGGAGGAGCTCCGGGTCGTCGTGCTCGCCGACGATGCCGAGAGGGCGCGTGCACGAGCCACCGCACTCGGCCTGGAGGGGACGGAGATCGTGGCCCGTCACTCGCGCCTCGGCCTCTGGTCGTACTTCCGCTCGCGCGCCAGCATCTCCTCGCACGGTCTGTTCGGATCGCGCACCCGTGGTCGTCGCAAGCAGTCTCTCGGGCTGTGGCACGGAGAGTTCGGCAAGCAGATCGGCTCCTTCCTCGGCTTCGCTCCCCAGTACTACGACTGGGTCCCCGTCTCGAGCGAGCTCGCACGGACGGCACGAGCAGCCGAGTTCATGCTCGACCCCCGGCACATCCACGTCGTCGGCACGCCACGACAGCAGATGCTCACCTCGGTGCCGAGCCCGCCGAACGCCGGCCCACAGATCGTGTGGGTGCCGACGTACCGCCAGTCGGGCAGCGGGATCATCCGCACCGACGGCGACCCTGACGCCCTCGACTCGCTCGATCTCGCGGACCCGGCGCTGAGCGATCTGCTCGACGATCTCGATGCCACGCTCTGGGTGCGCTCGCACCCGCTGGCGATCCCGCGCGCCGACAGTCTGGGGCCGCGGGTGCGATCGGCGGGCAACACAGATCTCGAAGCGACGGGACGGACCTTCTACGAGCTGCTCCGCACCGCTGACTGCCTCGTCACCGACTACTCGTCCGTGTGGGTGGACTTCCTGCTGGTCGACCGTCCGATGATCGCCTTCTGCCCGGATCTCGACACCTACCGCGACGACCGCGGTCTCGCCCTCGAGCCGCACGACGTGTGGTTCCCCGGGCCGGTCGTCACCGATGCGGTCGACCTGCTGGCCGAGCTACGCACCGCCCTGACCGGCTCGGAGCGGGATGGGGCGCGCCGTGCCGATCGGGCCAAGCAGCTCCAGACCGCGCAGACCGACCCGATCGAGCAGATCTGGTCCTACCTTCGGCGCTGACCCGGCGTCAGCGGGTGGACGGCGCGATCTCGAGGTAGACCGCGCGCACGTCGGCATAGCGCGCGGCCGGATCGAAGTGCTCAGCGGCGTACGCACGGTGGTTGGTCGTGGCGTCCGCGCTCACCGCTGCGACGAGGTGTCGAAGACCGCGAGCCACCCCCTCGACGTCACGAGGAGAGGCGGTCCAGCAGTGGGAGAGACCGGCGCGATCGATGTCGCTCATCCCGGGTGACCGGGTCGTCACCACCGGGAGACCGGCGGCCAGCGCCTCGAGCAGGACCAGCGGCCAGCCGGCCTCGAAGATCGGGCACACGACGAAGCCGTCGAAGAGCTGGTAGATCCGCTCGGGCGACTCCAGGTAGGGCACGTGCACCCAGCGTTCGCTCATCCCGGTGGACTCCGCCCACGCCGTCATCTCCTCGGCGAGCTCGCCGTGTCCGACGTGCACGAACCACACGGACGGGTCCGCCTGCATGACGGACCAGACGGAGTGGAACAGCGTCCGCGGGTCCTTCTGAGGAGCGAGACGTCCGA
>WLIH01000234.1 GCA_009702305.1 Actinomycetota bacterium
CCACGGCTACCTGCTGCCCGCGATGGAGCGGCCCAACCTCACCGTCACCACCGGCGCGACGGTGTCCCGCGTCGAGCTGACGGGCGAGCGGGCCACCGGGGTGACCTTCCGGCAGAGCGGCAGCGAGCACACGGTGTCCGCGCGGCACGAGGTGCTGCTCAGTGGTGGCGCCATCGCCAGTCCGCAGCTGCTGATGCTCTCCGGCATCGGTCCCGCAGCCCACCTCGCCGAGGTCGGGATCACCGCCAAGGTCGAGCTCTCGGGCGTCGGTGCCAACATGCAGGACCACCCGTACACGCCGATGGTGTGGCACACCAAGGGCACCACCGACCTCGCCGAGCTCGGCACGATCCGCAACGTGCTGCGCTGGAAGACCCGTCAGCGCGGCCCGCTGACCTCCAACCTCGCCGAGTCGGGAGCCTTCTTCCACACCCGGGAGGGACTGCCGGCCCCGGACATGCAGGCACACGTGCTGCCCACCGGGCTGATCGGCGACGGCTTCATGGAGCCGACCAGCCGGATGGTCACGGTGCTCTCGACCCTGGTGCACGTGCGCAGTCGCGGCTCGATCAGGCTCCGCTCCGCCGATCCGTCCTGGCACCCGGCGATCGAGGCGGGCTACTTCGACGACCAGGTCGACCTCGACACGATGCTCGCCGGAGCGCGACGGATCATGGAGATCTGCCAGCAGGGTCAGATGGCCGGTCTCCTCGACCGCCCGTTCGAGCTGGCGTCGACGCCGAGCGACGAGGACCTCATCGAGCACATCCGTCGCTACACCCAGACGACCTTCCACCCGACCTCGACGTGCGCGATGGGCGTCGGGGAGGACGCCGTCGTCGACCCGTCCCTGCGGGTGCGGGGTGTCGAGGGCCTGCGGGTCGTCGACGCCTCGGTGATGCCGGCGGTGCCGCGCGGCAACACCAATGCCCCCACCATCATGGTCGCCGAGAAGGCGGCCGACGAGATCAGGAAGTCGCGATGACCCAGACCGAAGACCGCCTCGAGACGGTCACGACGTTCGACTCCCTCAACCCGCGCACCGGCGACGTCGTCGCCAGCCACCCCGTGCACACCGCCGAGGAGGTCGCGCAGACCGTGGCCCGGGCGCACGAGGAGGCGGCCTGGTGGGGCGCCCTGTCGTACGACGAGCGCGAGGCGCACCTGCTGGCGTGGAAGGGCGTCATCACGCGCCGGCTGCCGCAGCTGGCCGACCTGGTGCACCAGGAGACCGGCAAGCCGCACGCCGACGCCACGTTGGAGGCCGCGCTCGCGATCGACCACATCCACTGGGCGGCGACCCACGCGGAGAAGGTCCTCAAGCGCCGCCGGGTGCCGTCGGGGCTGAGCATGGTCAACCAGGCCGCGACCGTCGAGTACCGCCCCTTCGGGGTGGTCGGTGTGATCGGGCCGTGGAACTACCCGGTCTTCACCCCGCTCGGCTCGATCGCCTACGCGCTCGCGGCCGGCAACGCCGTGGTCTTCAAGCCCAGCGAGCACACCCCCGGTGTGGGCGAGTGGCTGGCCGGCACCTTCCTGGCCACGATCGGCCGCCCGGTCCTGCAGGTCGTCACCGGACTCGGCGACACCGGCGCCGCCCTGTGCCGCTCGGGTGTCGGCAAGGTCGCCTTCACCGGCTCGACCGCCACCGGCAAGCGCGTGATGGCGACCTGCGCCGAGACGCTCACCCCGGTCGTGATCGAGGCCGGCGGCAAGGACTCGGTCATCGTCGACGAGGACGCCGACATCGAGGCCGCCGCCGACGCCGCACTGTGGGGCGCGGCAAGCAACGCCGGCCAGACCTGCCTGGGCGTGGAGCGGATCTACGTCCACGAGAAGGTCTACGACGAGTTCCTCGCGAGCTTCGTCGACAAGGCGCGCTCGGTGACGGCCTACGACGGCCCGGACACCAAGATCGGTCCGATCACGATGCCCAGCCAGCTCGAGATCATCCGCAGCCACATCCAGGACGCCCTCGACCGGGGCGGTCGAGCCGTGCTCGGCGGAGTCGACGCCGTGGGGGAGCGCTACGTGCAGCCGACGATCCTGGTCGACGTGCCCGAGGACTCCCTGGCCGTCCAGGAGGAGACCTTCGGCCCGACGGTGACGGTCGCCAAGGTGCGCACCATGGACGAGGCGATCGAGAAGACCAACGCCACGCGCTACGCCCTCGGCTCGACCGTGTTCTCGAAGTCGCGGGGCATGGAGATCGCCTCGCGCGTGCGCTCGGGCATGTCGGCGGTCAACGGCGTGATGACCTTCGCGGGCGTCCCGAGCCTGCCCTTCGGCGGCGTCGGCGACTCGGGTTTCGGTCGCATCCACGGCCCCGACGGGCTCAAGGAGTTCACCTACTCGAAGGCGATCACGCGGCAGCGCTTCAAGCCGATGATGGTGCTGACCTCGTTCACCCGCACCCCGGAGGCCGACCAGAAGGTCATGGGCACCCTGATGATGCTGCACGGTCGCAAGGGGACGCTGCCCAAGCGCAAGCGCTGAGTCAGGCGCTGCGCGACTAGCGAATCGAGTACGTCGCCATCGAGACGCCGACGTAGTGGGTCACGAAGGCCAAGATGGTGAACGAGTGGAACACTTCGTGGAAGCCGAACCATCGCGGCGAGGGGTCGGGGAACTTGAAGCCGTAGACGACGCCGCCGAGCGTGTAGAGCACGCCGCCGGCGGCGATCAGCACCAGCACGCCGATCCCCATGCCGGTGCCGAGGCGTGACGTGGCGCCGTCGAGGAAGCCGGGGATGAAGAACACCGCCGACCAGCCCATCGCGATGTAGATCGGGGTGTAGAGCCAGCGGGGGGCGTCGGTCCAGAAGACCCGGAAGCCGACGCCGAGCACGGCGCAGGTCCACACGGTCGTCAGCAGTACGGCGCGCTGGGTGCCCTCGAGGAACATCAGGGTCAGCGGGGTGTAGGAGCCCGCGATCAGGATGAAGATGTTCGAGTGGTCGAAGCGACGCAGGAAGGCCCAGACCGGCTCCGACCAGGTGCCGGTGTGGTAGATCGCCGAGACGGTGAAGAGCAGCAGGGCCGAGAAAATGAAGACCGTCGACCCCACCCGGGTGGTCGTGTCGGGTGACAGAGCGATCAGCACGATGCCGGCCGCGAGCGTCAGCGGAGCGGTGCCGAGATGGAGCCAGCCGCGCAGCTTGGGCTTGACGTCAGCCATCGTCTCCACGACGGCGTCGTGGATCGCGTCGATCCCGGATCGCATCGCTTCAGGCAGGTGCTGGCTCATGGTCCGACGATACCCGGAGGGTGCGCGGCTCGGATCCGATCGAGTCGAAGGTGGTCGTGTGGGCCTCGACACGCCGTAGCCTAGGCAGGTGGCTGACTGGAAGCGTGGCGTGCGACGGGTGCTCTACCCGGTGTACGAGGCGCGCGTCGTACGACGTCTTCCGGACAACGTGCCCAAGCACGTCGGCGTGATGCTCGACGGCAACCGCCGCTGGGCCAAGGCCGTGGGTCGCGACACCGCGACCGGTCACCGCGCGGGCGCCGCCAACATCGAGCCGCTGCTCGGCTGGTGCGACGAGGTCGGCATCCAGGTGGTCACCCTGTGGCTGCTCTCGACCGACAACCTCAACCGGCCGGCCGACGAGCTCGAGGCGCTGCTCGAGATCATCGAGGAGGCGGTCGACTCCCTCGCCGACCAGCGTCGGTGGCGGCTGCACCCCGTCGGCGCCCTCGACCTGCTGCCGGCGTCGACCGCGGAGCGGCTCAAGGCCGCGGCCGAGGCGACCGACGACGTCGACGGCATGCTGGTCAACATCGCCGTGGGGTACGGCGGGCGCCGCGAGATCGCCGACGCCGTCCGCTCGCTGCTGCACGAGCACGCCGCCCGCGGGACCTCCCTGGAGGAGCTCGCCCAGGTCGTCGACGTCGAGCACATCTCCGAGCACCTCTACACCAAGGGCCAGCCCGACCCCGACCTGGTGATCCGCACCTCGGGCGAGCAGCGACTGGGCGGCTTCCTGCTCTGGCAGAGCGCGCGCTCGGAGTTCTACTTCTGCGAGGCCTACTGGCCGGACTTCCGCCGGGTCGACTTCCTGCGGGCGATCCGGGCCTACGCCCTGCGCGAGCGTCGTCACGGGTCCTGATCGCCGTCGTCCGAGCGGCCAGTGTTTCGGCCGTGTGACGTTCACGGATGCGTTACGGCGTGTTGCCCGGATTCGGGTCCGGGCGGGGTTACGTTCGCGCCAACGACGAGCGGGGAAGCTCGTCGGACCTGGAGGCCCGTTCGTGTTGATCCACGACTGCACCGCGACCGCCGCGCACGCGTCGGCCGCGTACGGAGGCGGGCACTCCCGGCTTCGGGCTCACTCCCGGTCCCACCGTGTGAACTAGGGCCGGGGCGTCGAGTGCGCGCGTCGGTCCGTGAGGGGTGAACCGTGCCGTCCCAGGCCAAGAAGTCGCAGCAGTCCCCCAGCAAGGCCCAGAGCAAGGCGCCGAGTAAGGCCCAGAGCAAGACCGCCGCTCCGGGGCCGTCGGGTGCCGTGCGCACCTACGTCCTCGACACGAGCGTGCTGCTCGCCGATCCTGGCGCTCTGCGCCGCTTCGCCGAGCACGAGGTCGTGCTGCCGGTCGTGGTGATCACCGAGCTCGAGGGCAAGCGCCACCACCCCGAGCTCGGCTACTTCGCCCGCACCGCGCTGCGGAGCCTGGACGAGCTGCGCATCCTGCACGGTCGCCTCGACGAGCCGGTCGCCATCGGCGACGAGGGCGGCACCCTGCGCGTCGAGCTCAACCACACGGACCCCACCTCGCTCCCGTCGGGCTTCCGCCTCGGCGACAACGACACCCGGATCCTCGCCGTCGCGCACAACCTCTCCTCGGAGGGGTACGCCGTCACCCTGGTCTCCAAGGACCTGCCGCTGCGGATCAAGGCTGCCGCTGTCGGTCTCGATGCCGAGGAGTACCGCGCCGAGGGCATCTCCGACTCCGACACCGGCTACTCCGGCATGGCCGAGCTCGAGGTGGCCGCCGCCGACCTGGACTCGCTCTACGACGACGGCGTGCTCGACCTGGAGGAGGCCCGGCAGCTGCCGTGCCACCAGGGTCTGGTCCTGCTCTCCGACCGGGGCACGGCGCTCGGCCGGGTCGGCGCCGACAAGCAGGTGCACCTCGTGCGCGGCGACCGTGAGGCGTTCGGGGTGCACGGCCGCTCGGCCGAGCAGCGGATCGCCCTCGAGATGCTGCTCGACCCGGAGGTCGGCATCGTCTCGCTCGGCGGCCGGGCCGGCACCGGCAAGTCGGCGATGGCGCTGTGCGCGGGCCTCGAGGCCGTCATGGAGCGGCGCCAGCACAAGAAGGTCGTCGTCTTCCGCCCGCTCTTCGCAGTCGGCGGTCAGGAGCTCGGCTACCTGCCGGGCTC
>WLIH01000235.1 GCA_009702305.1 Actinomycetota bacterium
CATCTCGCCAGACAGGTGCACCGAGACGATCGCGGACGCACCCTCGGCGGCGAGGCGCTCGTAGACCTCGAGCAGGGCGGCGGGCGAGGGGCGCGACGTCGACACCGGCGTCCACTCACGCAGCGCGGCGGCCACCAGCTCCGGGGTGGCGCCCTCGCTGCCCTCGTCATGCACGGCAGCGCCGATGACCACCTGCAGCGGCACCACCACGATGCCGTGCTCGACGGCCAGCTCCGCGGGGAGGCTGGCCGTCGAGTCGGTGACGACGACGACGGACATCAGCGCGCCATCAGACGACGATGTTGACCAGTTTGGGAGCCCGGACGACGACCTTGCGGACCGCCCGGCCGTCCAGGGCGCGCACGACATCGGCATCGGCCATCGCCAGCTGCTCCAGCTCGGCGTCGGTGATCCCCGGCGCGACGTCCAGGCGTGCGCGCACCTTGCCCTGGATCTGGACGACGGCGACGACGCTGTCCTCGACCAGCAGCGCCGGGTCGACGACCGGCCATCCGACGCGCGCGACGGTGGGCTCGTGGCCCAGTCGCTCCCACATCTCCTCGGCGACGTACGGCGCCACCAGGGACAGCAGGATCGCGACGGTCTCCACGGCCTCGCGCACAGCCGGGTCGCCCGCGCCGCAGCCCGAGTCGATGGCCTTGCGGGTGACGTTGACCAGCTCCATCGTCCGCGCCACGACCACGTTGAAGCGCTGGGTCTCGATCAGCTGCTCCACCTCGTGGACGCATCGGTGGGTGGCCCGGCGCAGCGCGACGTCGCCGTCCGCCGGCGCGGTGCCGGGCGCCGAGTCCACGTCGCCCGACAGCCGCCAGGCGCGCTGCAGGAACTTCAGCGAGCCCGCCGGCGACATGTCGGCCCAGTCGATGTCGTCCTCGGGGGGCCCGGCGAAGACCATCGTCAGCCGCACGGCGTCGACGCCGTAGAGGTCGATCATCTCGCCGAGGTTGACCCCATTGCCCAGGGACTTGCTCATCGCCTTGCCCTGGTTGATGACCTGACCCTGGTTCATCAGCGCGGTGAAGGGCTCGACGAAGTCGACCATGCCCATGTCATGCAGCACCTTGGTGAAGAAGCGGCTGTACAACAGGTGCAGGATCGCGTGCTCGACACCGCCGACGTACTGCGCCGCCGGCATCCAGTCCCGCACCGCCTCGGGGTCGAAGGGACCCTGGTCGTAGTGCGGCGAGCAGTAGCGCAGGAAGTACCACGACGAGTCGACGAAGGTGTCCATCGTGTCGCTGTCGCGCGTGGCCGGGCCGCCGCACGAGGGGCAGTCGACCTTGACCCAGTCCTCGGCCGCGGCCAACGGCGAGACGCCCTTGGGCTTCAGGTCCGAGCCCTTCAGGTCGGGCAGCTCGACGGGCAGCTGGTCCAGCGGCACCGGCACCTCGCCGCACGCCTCGCAGTGCACGATCGGGATCGGGGCACCCCAATAGCGCTGGCGGCTCAGCAGCCAGTCGCGCAACCGGAAGTTGATGGTGCCGGTGCCGGCGTCCTTGCTCTCCAGCCACGCGATGATCGCGGTCTTGGCCTCGGCGATCTCCAACCCGTCGAGCGAGATCTCGTCGTTGGCCGAGTTGATCGCCGGGCCGGTGCCGGTGAAGGCGTCGCCCTCGAAGTCGGCCGGCGGCTGCACGGTGCGGATGATCGGCAGGTCGAACGCCGTCGCGAACTCCCAGTCGCGCTGGTCCTGGCCCGGCACGGCCATGATCGCCCCGGTGCCGTAGTCGGCCAGCACGTAGTCCGAGGCCCACACCGGGATCTCGCGTCCGTCGACGGGGTTGATCGCGACGACTCCCAGGTCGATGCCGGTCTTGGGCCGGTCGGTGGCCAACCGGTCGATGTCGGAGGCCTTGCGGACCTCGACCAGGTAGTCCTCCAGTGCCTGCGCCCGCTCGGGGGCGACCAGCGAGGCCGCCAGCTTCGCGTCCGCCGCCACGACCAGGAACGTCGCCCCGAACAACGTGTCGGGCCGGGTCGTGAAGACGCGGATCGGATCGTGCCCGGGCACCGCGAAGTCGACGTGCGCGCCCTCGGAGCGGCCGATCCAGTTGCGCTGCATCGCCAGCACCTTCGAGGGCCAGGTCGACTCCAGCGGCACCATGTCGTCCAGCAGCCGCTGGGCGTAGTCGGTGACCTTGAAGTACCACTGCGACAGCTCGCGCTTGGTCACCTCGGCGCCGCAGCGCTCGCACTTGCCCTGCACGACCTGCTCGTTGGCCAGCACCGTCTGGTCGTGAGGGCACCAGTTGACCGGGGAGAACTTGCGGTACGCCAGCCCGCGCTCGCGGAACTTCAGGAACAGCCACTGGGTCCAGCGGTAGTACTCCGGGTCGGAGGTGTTCAGCCGACGCGACCAGTCGAAGCTGATGGCGTAGCGCCTGAAGGACTCGGCCTGGGTCTCGATGTTGGCATAGGTGTAGACGGCGGGGTTCTCGTCGTTGCGGATCGCGGCGTTCTCCGCGGGCAGGCCGAACGAGTCCCAGCCGATGGGGTTCAGCACGTCGTAGCCGCGCTGCCACCAGTAGCGCGCGATCACGTCGTGCAGCGCCATCACCTCGGCGTGACCCATGTGCAGGTCACCGCTCGGGTAGGGGAACATCGTCAGGGCGTAGCGCTTCTCGGCGCCTGCCGCCGCGCTGCCCGCTCGGAACGAGTCGAGACCGTCCCAGACCGCTCGCCACTTGTCCTGGACGGCGCGCACGTCGTACGCCGTCGCCTCGTCGCCGTGGGGCGTCTCGTCGGTGTGGGTCATGGTCGTTCTCCTGGTGCTGTGCGGCCGGTGAGCCGGGTCCTGACATGAAAAAACCCCTCGCATGGAGGGGTGGCCGCGCGATCGGGATCGATCAGCGCGGCTGGCCGAGAAGCAGGGCCCGGGTCGTGGTCATGACCCCATGCTAGCGCCCCACCACCGACGCCAGGAAGTCGACCTGCGCGGCGACGGACTTCTCGAACGGCTCCCCCAGGTAGATGTCGAAGTGGCCGACGTCGTACCTCTCGACGACCACCCGGCCCGCCGCGCGGGCTGCGACCTTCTCCACCGCAGCCGGCGGCGCGATGGTGTCGCGGGTCGCGACCACGAGGAAGAGCGGTGCCTGGAGCCGCGGGGCCGCCCGCACCGGCCGGTTGCGCATGATCGGCAGGATGCCCGAGACCCGCATCTCGTTGCGGAACGACGCCCCGGCGATCGACCCGTAGCCGCTCTCACCGTCGTGGGAGGTGATCGCGGCCAGCGATCCGGGCGGACCGACGATCGGGATCAGGCGCGGAGCCCGCCCGAGTCGCTCCCCCACCGCACCACGGACCGCGTGGAGGCTCAGGCGCAGCAGCTGGCGCGGGCCGGCGTAGCGCAGGATCTCGAGGACGGCGAGCAGCCCGTCCATCGCCGCGCCCTGGGAGATCACACCGGCGACCCGCGGGTCGTCGGCCGCGACCACCACGACGTGCCCGCCGGAGTAGGAGCTGCCCCAGACCACGATCCGGTCGGGATCGATCCCCGGCATCGAGCGGGCGTGGGCGATCGCTGCGTGGTAGTCCTCGCGGTGGCGACGGTGGTCGACCACCTGGCGCTGGGCGCCGTCGGAGTCCGCGAACCCGCGGTAGTCGAAGAGCAGGACGTCGGCCCCGGCGGCGGCGAAGCGCTCGGCGAAGGGCAGCAGACCCGAGTCCTTCGTGCACCCGAACCCGTGCGCCATCACCACGAGCGGCCTCCCCGCCGGCGTCGTCCAGTCCTCGCACGTCGCGGGGACATGCCAGGCGGCGAGACGGGTGCCGTGGCTGCGGACGTCGACGTCGGTGGGCATGGGGCTGACCTTAGAGTGCCGCCATGACAGTTCCCGACATGTTCCGACTGGACGGCAAGGTCGCCGTGGTCACCGGCGCCTCGAGCGGACTGGGCGTCGCCTTCGCCCAGGGACTGGCCGAGGCGGGAGCCGACCTCGCGCTCGGTGCGCGGCGCGTCGAGAAGCTGCAGGACACCGCCGCGCTGGTGCAGGCCGCCGGGCGCCGCGCCCTGACGGTCGCCACCGACGTCGCCGACCCCGACTCGTGCACGCAGCTGGTCGCCCTCGCCATGGAGGAGTTCGGGCGCGTCGACATCCTGGTCAACAACGCCGGCATCGGCACGGCCGTGCCGGCCACCCGCGAGACGCCCGAGCAGTTTCGCGGAGTCATCGACGTCAACCTCAACGGCTGCTACTGGATGGCGCAGGCGTGCGGCCGGGTGATGCAGCCGGGCTCGAGCATCATCAACATCTCCTCGGTCCTCGGCATCACCACGGCCGGTCTCCCGCAGGCGGCGTACGCCGCGTCGAAGGCCGGGCTGATCGGCCTGACCCGCGACCTGGCCCAGCAGTGGACCGGGCGCAAGGGCATCCGGGTCAATGCGCTCGCACCCGGCTTCTTCGCCTCCGAGATGACCGACCAGTACCCGCCCGACTACCTCGCCTCGCAGAACGGTCGGACCCCGATGGGCCGCACCGGCGATCCGGCGGAGCTGGCAGCGACCGTGGTCTTCCTGGCCTCGGACGCGGCCGGCTACATCACCGGTCAGACGCTCGCCGTCGACGGCGGGATGACGATCACCTGAGCCGAGCGCCGGGTCAGTCCTGGTGGTAGTGGTGCTGCTGGTGATCGCCGTGGTAGGCGTAGCAGGTGTCGCCGGCCACGTCGCTCGGCACGTCGTGGCGGCGCAGGATCCGGCAGTCCCAGGCCTCCTGGGTGCCGGCGATCTGCTTCCACGCACCGTCGACCACGGCCCACAGCGCGGCGTACCCGCCGCAGTCGTTGACGCCGCCGGCCGCGTAGCCGTCGGTGCGCATCACGTCGACCGTGATGCCGACGTAGCCCTCGTCGCCGCACGACGACGCCTCGACGAGGTCCTTGGCGGCGGTGCCGATGAAGCGCTTGAACGCCCGGCCGGTGCCGTGCAGCTTCTTCGCATCGGCCCGGCTCTGCACCGAGACGCCGGGCGACTCGCCGCCGGCGAAGGCGATGAGCCTCGGCTCGTCGCTGCCCTGCTGGGCATGAGCGGCTCCGGGGACGGCGACCGCGAGGAGGGACAGGGACAGGGAGACGGTGGCGGCGCCGAGCGCGGCGCGGGCCCGAGATGAACTGGTCATGCCCCCTTCGATGCAGGAGAGGCGCCGTTGGTTGCGACCACCGCGACTGACTGTTCTTTTCTGTACTGCCCTACTGTACTTTGAGGCTGCGTGAACCGCGCCGGAGTCGGCGCGCACGCCCCTGGCAGGGGGGCATGCGCGCCGACCGTCGGCTCGGGGGTCAGCGGGCGCGGAAGGCCACGCAGACCGAGGGGCGCGGGAAGTCGTCGGCGTGCGGCC
>WLIH01000236.1 GCA_009702305.1 Actinomycetota bacterium
ACTAGCGCCGACTCGGCGTCGTTCTTCCGGAAACTAGCGCCGACTCGGCGTCGTTCCTCCGGAAACTAGCGCCGGGTCAGCGGGCGGCGCGGACCTTGGCGGCGAGGGTCTCGGCGGAGTCGGGCGTGCCGCCGGCCTGGCTGATCCACTCGTAGACGCCCTCCCGGTCGGCGTGGCACATCAGGGCGACGACGTCGCCGGGCAACGCCTGGCCGACCAGTGCGGAGAGGCAGGCAACCTCGGTCGGGTACGCCGGCACTCCGGTGACGCCGACCCGCTCGGCACCGGCGCGCATCAACGTCTCCAGCTCCTCGACGGTGCGCCCCCGTAGGTACTTCTCCTTGTGCCCGATCGCGACCACGTCGCTGTCACGGGCGGCGATCTCGCCGAGCTTCTCGATCAGGTCGTCGGTGCGGTCCCCCACGACGCCGAGCCCGAGGAGCAGGCGCGCCTCGGGTGCCCGGACGCCGTTCATGATCTCGAAGAGCGCTTCGAGGCCGGCCTCGTTGTGGGCCAGGTCGATCACGACGCTCACCTCGCCGACGGTGAAGAAGTTCATCCGGCCCGGGTTGTGCTCGGCGTCGGGCTGGAAGGTCCGCAGGCCCTCCACCACGCTGGCGCGCGGGATCCCGATCGCCAGCGCCGCCGAGGCAGCCGCGAGCGAGTTCTCGACGTTGAAGCGCGACAGGCCGGCCAAGGTCATCGGCACGTCGACCAGCTCGATCAGCGGGTCCGGATCGGCCCGGGCGGCGAGGACGCAGAGCCAGCCGTCGATCACGCTGGTCGCCCGGCCGCGCGCGTCGAGCACCTCGCGGACCCCGGGTGAGTCCGGGTCGCGCGAGAACACCCAGGGCCGTGCCCGGATGACGGTGCGCATCGCGAGGACCCGCGGGTCGTCGGCGTTGAGCACGGCCCAGCCGCTCTTGCGGGTGATCCGGGGCACCACCGCCTTGACCTCGGCGAGCTGGTCGAGCGTGTCGATGCCCTGCAGCCCCAGGTGGTCGGCCGAGACGTTGGTGACCACGGAGACGTCGTTGCGGGTCAGGCCGATCCCCTTGAGCAGGATGCCGCCACGGGCCGTCTCGGTGACGGCGAGCTCGACCTCGTCGCGCTCGAGGATCCGGCCGGCTCCGCTGGGGCCGGAGTAGTCGCCCGAGTCGATCATCTCTCCGTCGATGTAGATGCCGTCGGTGTTGGACCACCCGACGATCCGTCCGTCCGTCCGGGCGATGTGGGCGATCATCCGCGAGGTCGTGGTCTTGCCGTTGGTGCCGGTGACGGCGACGACCGGGATCGCAGGGGTGATGGTGTGCGGCCTCGGCCCGGGCGGGGTAGCCGAGACCTCGGCGGCCGCGCGCCCGACGGCCTCCTCGACGTCCTCGGCCAGGATCGCGTCGAGCACCGACGCCACGGCAGCACCCATCGCCTCGGCCCGGGTGCGGTGCGACCAGGGGAACGCGACCACGATCTGGTGGGGATCGCTGGTCGTGCGCACGCGGACGCCGAGGCGGGACGTGCCTGACTCGGTCGCGATCGCGCGCACCAGTCGGGCCACGGCACGCAGCGCGAAGCGCTGGCGGAAGCCGCTCTCCGCAGCGCCGGGGCGGGCGTCGCGCAGCCCGATCCTGCGGGCGAACCGCGCCGCCGTCTCATCCGATGCGGCAGCCAGCGCACCCACGTCGAGGGTCAGCTTGATGGCCGCGCGGGGGAAATAGAGGTTGGGTCCCTCGAGGACCCTGAGCTCGACGAGAGAGGACACGCGCCCGACGCTACCGGTCAGGCACCCATCGCATGGAAGCCGCCGTCGACATGCACGATCTCCCCCGACGTGGCCGGGAAGAAGTCGCTCAGCAACGCGCAGACGGCCTTCGCCGTGGGCTCCTGGTCGGTGTTGTCCCATCCGAGGGGAGCGCGAGAGGACCACATGGCCTCGAGGTCCTCGAATCCGGGGATCGCCTTGGCGGCGAGCGTGCGCAGCGGGCCGGCCGAGACCAGGTTGACCCGGATGCCGTCGGGACCGAGATCGCGGGCGAGGTAGCGCGAGCACGACTCCAGGCCGGCCTTCGCGACGCCCATCCAGTCGTAGGCCGGCCAGGCGACCGTCGCGTCAAAGGTCAGCCCGACCACGGACCCGCCCGGCCCCATCAACGGCTTGCAGGCTGTGGCGAGCGACATCAGGGAGTACGCCGACACCTGGACCGCCTGGGCGACGTCGGGCCACGGTCCGGTCAGGAACTTGCCGCCGAGCAGCGTCTCGGGGTTGCCGTAGGCGATCGAGTGGACGACGCCGTCGAGACCGTCGACGTGCTCGCGCACGAGCTCGGGAAGCCGAGCCAGGTGCTCGTCGTCGGTGACGTCGAGCTCCAGGACGGCGGGCTCCACGGGCAGGCGCTTGGCGATGCGCCGGGTGATCCCCAGGGCGCGTCCGAAGTTGGAGATCAGCACGGTCGCGCCCTGCTCCTGCGCGACCTTGGCCGTCGCGAACCCGATCGAGCTGTCCATCGTGACCCCGGCGACCAGGATCCGCTTGCCTTCGAGAATGCCCATGAGTGTGCTCCTACCTGAGAGGTTGCGAGTGGTTCAGTGACCCATGCCGAGGCCGCCGTCGACCGGGATCACGGCCCCGGTGACGTAGGCGGCGCCGTCCGAGGCGAGCCAGGTGACGGCCGAGGCGACCTCGTCGGCAGCGGCGTAGCGCCCCAGGGGCACCTGTGCCCTGATCGTGTCGCGCTGGGAGTCGCTGAGCACGGCGGTCATATCGGTCTCGACGAAGCCGGGCGCGACGACGTTCGCCGTGATCGACCGGGAGCCGAGCTCACGGGCCAGCGATCGAGCCATGCCGACCAGACCGGCCTTCGACGCGGCGTAGTTGACCTGCCCGGCCGACCCGAGCATGCCGACGACCGAGGAGATGAAGATGATCCGGCCACGACGCAGGCGGAGCATGCCCTTGGACGCGCGCTTCGCGAGGCGGAACGAGCCGGTGAGGTTGGTGTCGATGACCGAGGACCAGTCCTCTTCCGACATGCGCAGCACCAGCGTGTCGGCGGTGATGCCGGCGTTGGCCACGAGGATCTCCACGGGGCCGTGCGCCGCCTCGATCTGGGCGAACGCCGCGTCGACGGCCGCCGGGTCGGTGACGTCGCAGCGCACGTCGAGGGTGCCGTCCGGAGCGCCGCCGCTGCGGGTGGTCACCGCGACCCGGTCGCCCTGGGCGACGAACGCCTCGGCGATCGCTCGCCCGATGCCACGGTTGCCCCCGGTCACCAGGACCGAACGGCCTTCCTGCGGGGCCTGCTGCCTCTCGTCGCTCACGCGAGCGACGCTAGTGATTACCGAGGGGTACCCGAAATCACCCGGGTCATCACCCGGTGATCAGCGGGGCGATCACTCGTCGTCCTCCAGGCGGAAGCCGACCTTCATGCCCACCTGGAAGTGCTCGACGGTGCCGTCCTTGATCTGGCCGCGGACCTGCGTGATCTCGAACCAGTCGCAGTGGCGCAGCGTCTTGGCCGCCCGCTCGATGCCGTTGCGGACGGCGGCGTCGATGCCCTCGGGCGACGTCCCGACGATCTCGGTGACGCGGTAGGTGCGGTTGCTCATCGGGGTGCCTCCGTGGGTGGTCGTGGGCTGTGCATGCTACCGACGTACAGTGGGAGTCATGGCCAGGGACCGTGCTCGAGACGACACCGCAGTGCGAATCACGACGGCCGCCGAGAGCCGCAACGCCGACATCGCCGTGCGCCAGAAGCGCTACCTGCTGTCGATGAGCCTGCGCTCCGCCTGCTTCGTCGGAGCGGTCGTCGCGGCGCTGTCGGGTGTCGCCTGGCTGTGGCCGATCCTGATCGCCGGTGCGCTGGTGCTGCCGTACATCGCCGTGGTCCTGGCCAACGTCTCGACGACCCGCACCGACGGCTTCGAGTTGCGCAGCGGGATCCAGCACCGCGAGCTGCCGCGGTGAGTGAGCCGGCCGTCTGCTCGTCGAAGGGCTGCCAGGCCTCGGCGTTGTGGGCCGTGCTCTGGAACAACCCGAAGCTGCACACGCCTGAGCGGCGCAAGACATGGCTCGCCTGCGACGAGCACCGGGGCTCGCTCTCGGACTTCCTCGCGGCGCGCGGGTTCTTGAAGGACGTCGTCGCCTTCGAGGGGTGATCCCCCGGCTCTCAGCCGCCGATGGCCGACATAGGACGGTCGGGCTGGAGGAAGGTCGGGTCGTCGATGCCGTGGCCCGCCGCCTTGCCCAGCATGGCCGTCACCCATCGCTCGGCGAGCTCGTCGTCGCTGGCGCCGGCCCGCATCGCGGAGCGCAGGTCCGACTCGCTGCGCGCGAAGAGACAGTCCCGCACCTGCCCGTCGGCGGTGAGCCGCACGCGGTCGCAGTCGCCGCAGAAGGGGCGCGTGACCGAGGCGATGATGCCGACGGTCGCCGGTCCGCCGTCGACGAGGAAGAGCTCGGCCGGTGCGCTGCCGCGTGGCTCGGCGGCCGGCGTCAGCGCATGGGTCGTGCTCAGCTGCGCGAGGATCTCGTCCGCGGTGACCATCGCCTCGCGGCTCCAGCCGTGCTGGGCGTCGAGGGGCATCTGCTCGATGAAGCGCAGGTCGTAGCCGCGCTCGAGGCACCAGTCGAGGAGCTCACCGGCCTGGTCGTCGTTCTCACCGCGCAGCAGCACGGCGTTGACCTTGACCGGACCCAGACCGGCCGCCTGAGCCGCAGCCAGCCCGGCCTCGACGTCGGCGAACCGGTCGCGGCGCGTGATGCGGTGGAAGGTGTCGGCGCGGGCGGTGTCGAGGCTGACGTTGACGCGGTCCAGCCCGGCATCGGCCAGGGCACCGGCGACGCGCGTCAGGCCGAGGGCATTGGTCGTGACCGACAGGTCGACGTCGGCGTCCAGCGCGCGCGCACGTCGCACGATGTCGACCAGGCCGCGCCGCACCAGCGGCTCGCCGCCCGTGAAGCGCACCTCCCGCACGCCGAGGCGCTGGACGGCGATCGCGATCAACCGGACGACCTCGTCATCGGAGAGGACCTTGTCGTCGGGCAGCCAGTCGAGACCCTCTGCCGGCATGCAGTAGGAGCAGCGCAGGTTGCACCGATCGGTGAGTGAGACCCGCAGGTCCGTCGCGATCCGGCCGTGGCGGTCCGCGAGGCTGTGGGTCATGGGCCGAGTCTACGGCCGGCACCCACGGCGACCGACCACGCTCCAGCCGCATCAGGAGGGCCGGATAGCCTCGGGGTCGTGGGTTCGCTCCGTTTCCTGCTCAGCCGTCGCTGGGCCCTCTTCGCGCTGGCGGTCGTCGTCCTCGGCTACGCCGCGTGGTGGCTGGGCGAGTGGCAGTTCGGAAGGCTCTCGGACCGCA
>WLIH01000237.1 GCA_009702305.1 Actinomycetota bacterium
CAGGGCATCTCCAACCGCGACTACCCGCTCGTGCAGGTGCTGATGATGATGTCGGTGGCGGTCTTCGTCGTCACCCAGCTGCTCACCGACGTCGTCAACGCGCTGCTCGATCCCCGCATCCGCCTGGGCGGTGAGAGCTCATGACGCTCGCCGAGGTGGAGCCGGCGCGCGGCACGTCCGCGCGCCGCTGGAGCTGGGGCGTCCTGGGCCGGGGTCGTGGTCTGGTCGGCACCGTCCTGGTGCTCCTCGTCGTCGCCGCCGGCCTGCTCGCCCCGTGGCTGGCGCCGTACGGACCGCAGCAGCAGATCCCGGGCGCCAACCTGCTCGGACCGAGCGGCACCCACTGGCTGGGCACCGACGAGGTCAACCGCGACATCTTCTCGCGGGTGCTGCACGGCATCAGGGTGGACCTCGTCATCGTGTTCCTGGCCGTGCCCCTGGGTGCCGCGCTCGGGGTGCTGATCGGCCTGGTGACCACGATGTACGCCGTCGCCGACGTCGTCGCGCAGCGGGTCTTCGACGTGCTGCTCGCCTTCCCGGTGCTGATCCTCGGCATCGGGGTCACGGCGGCGATGGGTCCGGGCGTGCGCACGATCGTCGTCGTCATCGTGCTCGCCGAGATCCCGGTCTTCGGCAGGCTGGTGCGCACGTCGTTGCTGACGGTGCGCGCCCTGCCCTACGTCGAGTCGTCGCGCGTCATGGGCGCCGGGACCTGGTGGCTGCTGCGCAAGCACCTGCTGCCGAACTCGCTCGAGCCGCTCACGGTGCAGCTCGGGGTCTCGATGTCGGTGGCGGTCTTCATCGAGAGCGCGCTCAGCTTCCTCGGCCTCGGGGTCCGGCCGCCGGAGCCGTCGCTGGGCAGCCTGATCAAGGACGGCATCCGCAACGTCTACGAGAGCCCGGTCTTCGTGCTCGGGCCGCTGGTCGTGGTCGCGATGCTGGTGCTCGGCTTCCTGCTCGTCTCCCAGGCGATCGCGCAGGCCCGCCGTGCCTGACCGCGACGCCCCTCCCGACCCGAGGAGTCCCGTGAACCAGCCTGATCCGCTGCTGTCCGTGCGGGGTCTGCATATCGACTTCGCACAGCCGCGCCCCGCCGTCAACGACATCCACCTCGACGTCGCTCCCGGGGAGATCGTCGCTCTGGTGGGCGAGTCCGGGTCGGGCAAGTCGATGACCGCCCGGGCGGTGCTCGGGCTGCTGCCCCACGGCGCCCGGGCGAGCGGCTCGATCAGGCTGCAGGGCCGCGAGCTGCTCGGCGCCCCCGACGCCGTGCTGCGCGAGGTGCGTGGTCGTGGCGCCGGGATGGTGTTCCAGGAGCCGCAGACCGCGCTCAACCCCGTGCGCACGATCGGCTGGCAGCTGCGGGAGGCGTTGCGCGCCCACCGGCGCGACCTGTCCCGCTCCCAGGCGCGGGAGCGCTCCTTGGAGCTGCTGCGCCAGGTGGAGATCCCGGAGGCCGAGACCCGGCTCGGCTACTACCCGCACCAGCTCTCGGGCGGGCAGAAGCAGCGGGTCGTGCTCGCGCTGGCGCTGGCCAACGAGCCGGCCCTGCTCATCGCCGACGAGCCGACCACCGCCCTCGACGTGACCGTGCAGGCAGAGGTGCTGGCCCTGCTGCGTCGCGTCAACGAGCGCACCGGCACCGGCATCCTGCTGATCACCCACAACATGGGCGTCGTGGCCCAGATGGCCGACCGGGTCGTCGTGCTCCGCCTCGGCGACGTGGTGGAGGAGGGCTCGCTCCACGACGTCTTCGAGCGGCCGCAGCATCCCTACACACGTCAGCTGCTCGCTGCGGTGCCGCGGCTGCCCGAGGTCGCGGCCACGCGGGCGACCCTGGTCGAGCGACCCGTCTCCGCCGCCCCGGCGGCAGCGTCGGCCCCGCCCGTGACCCCGGCGGTCGAGCTCGACGACGTGCAGGTCGACTTCGCCGGACCGCGGGGTCGCGGTGCGTCGTTCACGGCGCTGACGGAGGTGAGCCTGTCGGTGGCGCCCGGCGAGGTGCTCGGCCTGGTCGGTGAGTCCGGCTCCGGCAAGACCACCCTCGGCCGCGCGACGGCCGGCCTGGTGCCGCTCGCCACCGGGCGTGTGCTGGTCGCCGGTGTCGATGTGGCTGCCGCGACGGCGCGCGAGCTGCGTGAGCTGCGACGACGGTTGGCGTTCGTGCCGCAGGATCCGGCGGCGTCGCTGAACCCGCTGATGAGTGTCGGCGCCGCGGTCTCGGAGCCGCTCGACCTGCATCGGGTCGGCTCGCGCGCCTCGCGCCAGGCGCGGGTCACCGAGCTGCTCGACGCCGTCCGGCTGCCGGGGGAGTACGCCCGACGCAAGCCCCGCGAGCTCTCGGGTGGGCAGCGGCAGCGGGTCGCTCTCGCGCGGGCCCTCGCTCTCGAGCCGGCCCTGCTGATCGCCGACGAGCCGACCAGTGCGCTCGACGTCTCGATCCAGGCCGAGGTGCTCGAGCTCTTCGCCGGGCTGCAGTCGGAGTTCGGCTTCGCCTGCGTCTTCATCAGCCACGATCTCGCCGTCGTCCACCAGGTGTCGGACCGGGTGGCCGTGCTGCGGCAGGGACGGATCGTCGAGACCGGCGCGACCGCCGACGTCTTCGCCTCCCCGGCGGACGAGTACACCCGACGGCTGATCGCCGCCGTGCCCGACCCGGCGCCCCGGCCGGTCGGATCGGTGGTGTCGGTCGCCGAGCACCGCGCCTCCTGAGACCCGTCGATTGGTCCCCAACCGCAGTATTTCGGGTCGCCGGCGTGCGGTTGGTGACCGATCGACGGGCCGATCCGGTCGCTGCATGGACCCGGTCCGAAAATCGCACGACAGCGACCCGGTGGGCGGTGGAGGATCGGGGTGATGTTCGCCGCCCTGCTCCGTCACGCCCGACCGCCCTCGCCCCTGGCCGGTCGGCTGGCGCGTCAGTCGCTGCTCTTCGCGCTCGGCGAGGGCACGTTCATGACCGGGTCGGCGGTCTTCTTCACCCAGATCGTCGGCCTCTCGGCGGCCCAGGTCGGCCTCGGCCTGACCCTGGCCGGTGTGGCGTCGTTCCTGGCCGCGCTGCCGATGGGCAAGCTGGTCGACCGCTTCGGGCCCAAGAAGATGTGGGCGGTCAGCGCCACGGGTCAGGCGGCGATGTTCGCCGTGTGGCCGTTCATCACCGACTTCCGGGGCTACGTGCTGATGGCGGTCGGCATGGAGGTGATCGGCGCGCTCGGCGGCGCCGCCCATGGCGCCTACACGATCGACGTCCTGCCCTCCGACGAGCGGGTGAAGTCGCGGGCCTACATGTACTCCGCGCTCAACGTCGGCTTCACCCTCGGCTCCCTGATCGGGGGCGTGGCGCTGGCCTTCCACTCCAACCAGATCCTGCACGCGATCCCGTGGTTCACCGCCGCCGTCTTCCTGGTCAACGCTGCCGCGATCAGCCAGCTGCCTCGGGCCTCGCACGACGAGCGGACGCCGGAGGAGCGCAAGGTCAAGGTCCCCGGGCCGGGGCCGCTGCGCAATGTCGGGTGGCTGCTGACGACCTTCTTCGGCGGTGTCTTCTGGACCAACCAGGTGCTGCTCAACATCGTGATCCCGCTGTGGCTGGTCGAGGAGACCGACGCCCCGCGCGTGCTGCTGGCCTTCCTCTTCGGCACCAACACGGTGATGTGCATCTTCTTGCCGATGGCGGCGGCCCGTGGCGTCGAGGACGTGCCGACCGCGCTCAAGGCCGTGCGCATCTCGTCGTCGTTCTTCGTCGTCTCCTGCCTGATCACCCTGGCGACCCACGACACCGTCGGGTGGACGACGATCGCCCTCGTCTGGCTCGGCCACGTCACCGTGACCGGCGCCGAGCTCTACCTGTCGGCGGCCAGCTGGGCCTTCGAGGCCGAGCTGATGGACCCGCGCCAGCGCGGTGCCTACCAGGGTGCCGCCGAGCTGAGCAGCACGCTGGGCCGGGTCTGGGCGCCGGCGCTCTACACCTTCCTCGCGATGAACTGGGGAGCGTCGGGGTGGCTGGTGATCGCCGGCATCATCGTCGTCGCGACCGTCGCCATCCATCCGTCGACCCGGATGGCGCGGCGCTTCCTCGAGCAGCACGTGCCGGCCGACGTGCTGGCGCAGGCCCGCGCCTCCGCGCCCGACCCGGAGGACGGTCTCGCCGCCGGGCCGCCGTCATTCATCGGCACCGACGAGCCGGCGACCCACCCGCGCGGCTGAGCCCCGGTCACACCGTGCCCGCGCCGTACGTCAGCACAGTGACGCAGCGACGTGGAAGGGTGGAGACCGTGGACGAGACGGACGTGACCGGCCTGTTCGAGGCCGAGCGACCGCGCCTGGTGGGGATCGCGAGCCGGGTGCTCGGCGATCACGCCGAGGCCGAGGACATCGTGCAGCAGGCGTGGTTGCGCCTGCACCGCACCGAGGTGGAGATCGAGAGCCTCCCCGCCTGGCTGACGACCGTGACCACCCGGCTCTGCCTGGACCGCCTGCGCTCGCGGACTCCGGTGCCGGTCGACGAACTGGAGCCCGACGAGCCCGACGGCGCTGTCGCCGACCCTGCCGACGACCTCGCGCTCGCCGACACGGTCGGGCTCGCGCTCCACGTCGTGCTCGACCGGCTCACCCCGCGCGAGCGCGTGGCGTTCGTCCTGCACGACAGCTTCGGCTTCGAGTTCCCCGTGATCGCCTCGCTGCTCGACACCACCCCCGTCGCGGCACGCAAGCTCGCGTCGAGGGCACGCGCCAAGGTGGCCCAGCCGCGACCCGAGGACGGGCTCGCCGACTGGGAGGTCGTCGACGCCTTCATGGCGGCGGCCAAGGGCGGCGACCTCGACCGGCTGCTGCAGCTGCTCGCCCCCGACGCCGCGGTGGGCGCCGACGCCGCCGCGGTCCTGGCCGGCACCCCGGCGCAGATCGAGGGGCGCGGCGAGGTGGCGGCGTTCTTCAACGGCAGTGCCGCCTCGGCGCTGCCCGTGTTCGTGGAGGGTCGAGCCGGCACGGCGTGGTATCACCTCGGCGCTGCCAAGGTCGTCTTCGACTTCACCGTCGAGGACGGTCTCGTGCGGGCTGTCACCTTCCGCGCCGATCCCGATCTGCTGGCCCGCGTCGTACGACGTGACGGCGGCGAGCAGCGCCCCTGACCTGTCACACCTCGTGGCTCGCGATCGTCAGAGGAGCAGGAACCCCCCCGACAGACTGGAGACCACCATGAAGACGATGACCTGCCGGGCCCTCGGCGGCCCCTGCGACCTCGCGCACGCCGGCGAGAGCGCGGACGAGGTGATCAACGCCCAGGACCGCCACCTCAAGGAGGCGGAGAAGGCGGGCGACGCGAGCCACCAGGAGGCCCGTGACGCCATGAAGTCGCG
>WLIH01000238.1 GCA_009702305.1 Actinomycetota bacterium
CCAACCCCTTCCCCACGATGTCGATCTACGACAACGTGCTGGCCGGCAACCGGCTCAACGCCAAGCGGATGAAGAAGTCCGAGGCCGACGCGATCGTCGAGAAGTCGCTGCGCGGCGCCAACCTGTGGACCGAGGTGAAGGACCGCCTCGGCAAGCCCGGCATGGGTCTGTCCGGTGGTCAGCAGCAGCGGCTCTGCATCGCCCGCGCCATCGCCGTCGAGCCGCAGGTGCTGTTGATGGACGAGCCGTGCTCGGCACTCGACCCGATCTCGACCTCGGCGATCGAGGACCTGATCCACGAGCTGAAGTCCGACTACACGATCGTCATCGTCACCCACAACATGCAGCAGGCCGCCCGCGTCTCCGACGACACCGGCTTCTTCAACCTCAAGGCCACCGGTGAGCCCGGCCACCTGGTCGAGTTCAACCCCACCAAGAAGATGTTCACCCAGCCCGACAACGAGTCCACCGAGGCCTACATCTCCGGCCGCTTCGGCTGAGTCGCTTTCGGTAGTCCGACACAAGAGCGCCCTTCTGGCCGAGCCGAAGGGCGCTCTTGTGTCGGACTACCCCGGCCTGTGGATGACTCCAGCACGCCGGTTGGTCGAAGGGCGAGCATCGGAGCGTGTCCTCCCGACGTCCGCATCCGATCCCACCCGGGTTCGATCCGGCGCGCCCGGGACTGGTGGCCGCGCTGGCGCCGGACCGCACGGGTGTCCACGGGCCGACACCGAAGCAGGCTCGCGGGCCGCGCTGGGTCCGAGTGGGCGAGGGCCTCTACATGCCGACCGACCGACCTGCCTCCGTCGAGCAGCGGATCGTCGACGCGTCGTACCTCCTGCCGGCGTACGGCGGCATCACGGGGTGGGCAGCGCTGCGCTGGCTCGGCGGGCGGTGGTTCGACGGTCACGACGCGCGTGGCAGCCATCGGCCGGTACCTCTTGCGATCACGGAGGCGAACCTGCGGCCACGACCGGGCGTGCAGATCAGCAAGGAGCAGCTGGCTCCGCGTCACCTGGCCGTCGTCGACGGTCTGGCTCTCACCTCCGCCGTCCGCTCGGCCTGCTTCGAGATGCGCTACGCCACCGACGACGACGCGGCCGTGGTCGTGCTGGAGATGGCGGCGTACTCCGACCTCGTGTCGGTCGCCGAGATGGAGGATCACGCCGCCACGCTGAACGGCTGGACGGGGATCCCGCGGTGTCGACGCGCCCTCAGCTGGGCGGAGGAGAACTCGTGGTCCCCGCAAGAGACACGCTTGCGACTGCTCTGGCGGCGAGGACTCGAGGACCTGGTGTCCTCGCTCAGGTGCAACGAGCCGGTCTTCGACCTCTGCGGACGGCACCTGGGCACTCCGGACCTGATCGATCCGCACGTTGGTGTCGTCGGTGAGTACGACGGCGAGGTCCACCTGACGAGGGAGTCGCGTCATCTCGACATCAACCGCGAGGCCGGTCTGCGGGCGGCGGGACTGGAGGTCGTCGTGATGACCGCCGAGGACCACCGTGCGCCGGAGCAGTTCATCGCCCGGCTCCGCGCGGCGTACCAGCGGGCGGCCAGGACCCCTGTCGCCGACCGCGGCTGGACCCTGCAGGCGCCGCCGTGGTGGATCCCGACCTTGACGGTCGAGCAGCGCCGCTCATTGTCGGCGGCTGATCGTCAGCGTCTGCTCGGCCACCGCGCGTCCTGAGTCCCGTCGTCGGGATAGTCCGACACCAGAGCGCCCATCAGAGGTGGTCAGAAGGGCGCCCTTGTGTCGGACTATCGAGCCCGGCCAGAGCGCAGCCCGACCCTAGGGCAGCTGGAAGACGTACTTGAGGACGTAGTAGACCCCGGCGGCGACCAGGCCGGCGGCGGGGAAGGTGGAGACCCAGGCGACGAGGATCGACTTGGCCACGCCCCAGCGGACGGCGGAGAAGCGCTTGGTCGCCCCGGCGCCCATGATCGACGACGTGATGATGTGGGTGGTCGAGATCGGCGCCTCGAAGACGAACGCCGTCGTGTACAGCACGCCGGCGCCGACGGCCTCGGCGGAGAAGCCGCGGGCCGGGTCGAGGTGGATGATGCGGCGACCGAGGGTGCGCATGATCCGCCAGCCGCCGGCGTAGGTGCCGGCGGAGATCGCGCCGGCCGAGAGCAGCACGATCCACAGGGGCAGGCCGTCCCCCTCGGTCCAGTCGCCGTAGTAGCCGCCGGTCAGCACGGCCAGGAAGATCACGCCCATCGTCTTCTGCGCGTCCTGCAGACCGTGGCCGAGCGCCAGGGCGGCGGCCGAGACCGTCTGCATCACGCGGAAGCCGCGGAAGACCTTGTGGGGGTTGCGCTTGCGGAAGATCCACATGATCGAGAGCATCACGACGAACGCCGCGCAGAAGCCGAAGAGCGGCGAGGCGATCATCGGGATGAGCACCTTCTCCACGATCGTCGACCACTTGACCGTGGCTCCGCCGGCGAGCGCGGCACCGACCAGCCCGCCGATCAGGGCGTGCGAGGACGACGACGGCAGGCCGTAGTACCAGGTGATGAGGTTCCACGTGATCGCGCCGATGAGCCCGGCGAGCACGATCACGAGCCCGTGGTTGTCCGCGCCCGGCGTGATGACCTTCTGGACGGTCTGCGCGACCTCCTGGCCGAGGAGGGCGCCGATGAAGTTCATGACCGCGGCGAGGATCAGGGCGATCCGGGGGGTCAGGGCGCGGGTCGAGACCGAGGTCGCGATGGCGTTGGCTGCGTCGTGGAACCCGTTGGTGTAGTCGAAGACGAGAGCGACGACGACGACCGTGACGACGATCGCGAGAGTCATCCGCTCAGGATTCCTTGACGGCGATCTGCTCGACGATGTTGGCGACCTTCTCGAACGCGTCGATCGCGTCCTCGAGGGACTCCACGATGTCCTTGAGCTTGAGCACCTCCATCGCCTTGAACTCACCCGAGAACAGGTTGGCGAGGATGCGACGGTGGTTGCGGTCGCCGGTGTTCTCGAGACGGTTGATCTCGATCCAGTACTCCTCCAGCGACTGCATCGACTGGAGCTTGGGCATGTTGGCTGCCGTCAGCTCGGCGCAGCGCTGCAGGACGTCGACCTGCTCGGAGAGCTCGGCGGGCAGGATCTTGACCTCGTAGAGCAGGATCATGTCGACGACCTCGTCCATCATGTCCATCACGTCGTCGAGGCCCGAGGCCAGCGAGTAGATGTCCTCGCGGTCGAACGGCGTGACGAAGGTCGAGTTGACCCGTCGGATGATCGCGTGGGTGGTCTCGTCAGCGGCGTGCTCGGCCTCGCGCATGCGGGTCGCCACATCGGCCGGGTCGGTGCCTTCGCTGAGCATCTCGGCCAGCAGCCCGGCCCCCACCACGAGGTGGGTCGCCGACTCGGCGAAGAGGTCGTAGAACGACGTGTCGACCGGACGGAAACGGAAACCCACGGACAACTCCTGACGGGGGTGAAGCGAACGCCCGACAGCCTAGGGGGTGCCGGGCGGGCTCGCACAAGTCAGACGGAGGTACGCCGGCGCCGCTGCCCCTCGATCAACGTCTCCTGCAGGTGCACCTCGCCGCCGTTGTGCGACCAGGTGCCGTCGCTGTCGAGCAACCAGGCGCTGGTCGTCGGCGCGAAGGCCAGGTCGAGCAGCTCGCCGACGGCCCGCACCGACTCCTCGCCGGGCAGGTCGACGAGCACCTCGACCCGGCGGTCGAGGTTGCGGTGCATCATGTCCGCCGAGCCGATCCACGCCTGCGGCTCGCCGCCGTTGTCGAACCAGAAGACCCGGCTGTGCTCGAGGAAGCGTCCCAGGATCGAGCGGACGACGACGTTCTCGGACAGGCCCGGCACCCCCGGGCGCAGCGAGCAGATGCCGCGCACCAGCAGTTCGACCGGCACCCCCTCCTGCGAGGCGAGGTAGAGCGCGTCGATCACGGCCTCGTCGACCACGGAATTGGCCTTGAGCCGGATCCGAGCGGGTCGCCCGGCCCGGTGGTGGGCGATCTCGCGGTGGATCTGGTCGACCAGCCCGGTGCGCACCGAGTCGGGCGCGACCAGCAGGCCCTCGTACGACGCGTTGCGCGACCAGCCGGAGAGGTTGTTGAACAGGTGGGCGACGTCCTCGCCGATGCGCTCGTCGACGGTGATCAGCCCGAGGTCCTCGTACATCCGCGAGGTCTTGGGGTTGTAGTTGCCGGTGCCGATGTGGGTGTAGCGCCGGATGCCGTCGGGCTCGTCGCGCACCACCATGGCGAGCTTGCAGTGGGTCTTGAGCCCGACCAGGCCGTAGACGACGTGGCAGCCGGCCTGCTCGAGCTTGCGGGCCCAGCGGATGTTGGCCTGCTCGTCGAAGCGCGCCTTGATCTCCACGATCACCAGCACCTGCTTGCCGGCCTCGGCGGCGTCGATCAGGGCGTCGATGATGGGGGAGTCGCCCGAGGTGCGGTAAAGGGTCTGCTTGATGGCGAGCACGTGCGGGTCGGCGGCCGCCTGCTCGAGGAAGCGCTGCACCGATGTCGCGAACGAGTCGTAAGGGTGGTGCAGCAGGACGTCGTGGCGTCGCGCGGCCTTGAAGACGTCGACCGGCGCCGCCGACTCGACCTCGGCCAGTCGGGCATGGGTCGTCGGCACGAACGTCGGGAACTTCAGCTCCTCGCGGGCCAGGTCGGCGATGCCGTGCAGGCCGCGCAGGTCGAGCGGGCCGGGGAGTCGGAAGACCTCGTCGTCGCTGACGCCCAGCTCCTCCTTGAGCAGCTCGAGCACGGACGGGGCGATCGACTCCTCGACCTCCAGGCGCACCGGCGGGCCGAAGCGTCGGCGCAGCAGCTCCTTCTCGAGGGCCGCCAGGAGGTTCTCGGCGTCGTCCTCCTCGACCTCGAGGTCCTCGTTGCGGGTGACCCGGAAGGAGTGCGCCTCGAGCACCTCCATGCCGGGGAAGAGGCGCTTGAGGTGCTCGCGGATGACGTCCTCGAGCGGCACGAAGCGCTGGTTGCCCAGCGGCACGAACCGGGAGAAGATCGGCGGCACCTTGACCCGCGCGAAGTGCTGCTTGCCGGTCTTCGGGTTGGCCACGACGACGGCGAGGTTGAGGGAGAGCCCCGAGATGTAGGGGAAGGGGTGCGCGGGGTCGACGGCCAGCGGCGTGAGCACGGGGAAGACCCGCTCCTTGAACATCCGCTTGCAGCTGCGCTGCTCCTCGCGGTCGAGGTCGTCCCAGCGCACCAGCTCGATGCCCTCGTCACGCAGCGCCGGCACGATCTCCTCGCGGAAGAGCACCGCCTGGCGCTCGCTGAGCTCGCCGGCGGTCGACCAGATCTGCTCCAGCACGTCGCGCGGCATCAACCCGGAGGCCGCCCGCACGGCCA
>WLIH01000239.1 GCA_009702305.1 Actinomycetota bacterium
GACCATCCCGTGCTGCTGACCGCCGACCGCCACAGCAGCCGCCCGGGGCAGCAGGTCCGCGGTGGCCTCCTCGACCGCCCGCAGCCAGGCCCGCGGGTCGACCTCGGTGCCGCCGGGGTGCGGCGCGGTCCGGCTCTCGACCACGGTCCCGTCGGCCGCGTCGACCAGCAGCGCCTTGGTGGACTGCGTCGAGGAGTCGATGCCGAGGACGAGGGTCACCCGACTATTAAGTACGACACTCGAACTAATGTCAACGGCCCCGAGGCCGGGGAGCATCAGCCCACGAGCACGGCGTACGGCGCGACGGCGGCCCGGCCCTGGAAGCTGAGGATCGCGGGGTTCACGACCCGGCCGTCGCGGATCTCGATGGCGCGGCTGATGGTGTCGTCGGCGTCCCACGCGGTGGGCCCCTCGAGCACGGGGCGCAGGAACGGCGCGATGGCGTGGCTGTTCTCCCAGGTGGCGGAGTTCCACAGGTACGACGGACTGTGGTCGACGGCGTAGTAGCCGACGCCGTCGCCGACCGAGAACATCGGCTCGTCGAAGGTCGTCGGCCGCGCCCAGCTGAAGCCCATGCCCTCGTCGCACGACACGTCGACCACGAGGCTGCCGCGCGTGAAGCCCGGGAGGTCCGCCTCGGTGAGGTACATGATCGGGTCGTCGGGGTCCTGCAGCGTGCAGTTGACGACGATGTCGGCCCCGACCAGGAACGGCGCCAGCGGCACCCGGCCGCGGTCGGTGATGACGTGGCTGCGGCTCGGGTCCGGGTCGTGGTGGAACTGGCGGATCAGCACGGAGTGGATCGGGGAGCCGACCGCGGCGACGCCGCGGTTGGTCAGCACGGTGACGGCGTGGATGCCCGCGGCGTTGAGGGCGGTGACGGCGCCGCGCGCGGTCGCCCCGAAGCCGATGACGATCGCGCTCAGACGTCGGCCGTAGACACCGGTGAGGCCCGAGAGCGTCATCGCGTGCAGCACCGAGCAGTAGCCCGCGATCTCGTTGTTCTTGTGGAAGACGTGCAGCCCGACCGCTCCGTCGTCGGTCCAGTGGTTCATCGCCTCGAAGGCGATCAGCGTCAGCCCTCGGTCGATCGCGACCTGGGTGAGCGCCCGGTCCTGCACGCAGTGCGGCCAGCCCCAGAGGATCCCGCCGGGCGAGAGTGCCTCGATGTCGCTGAGCTGCGGCTTGGGCAGCAGCACGACGTCGGAGGTCGCGATCAGCCGCTCGCGGTCCGCGAAGCCGGCGACGTACGGCGCGAGCTCGGCATCGGCATACCCGAAGCGGCGGCCGTAGCCGGTCTCGAGGGTGATCTGGGCGCGCAGGTCGGGGTCGATCTGGCCGAGCAGGGCCGGATGGAGGGGGAGGCGGTGCTCGTTCTCCTTCGCCGAGGAGCCCACCACCCCGAGCGTGAGAAGTGACGGGGGCAGGTCGCTCATGCGAGGACTCTCTGATGGGCAGCCTGGATGGCTCCGTCTCCGGACCTTACGCGGCTCGGCTCGCCCGGCACTCACCGGCGCCGTGGGAGCCGGTAGCCTCCTCGCACCATGTTGGACAGATTCAAGGGCTTCTGGCAGGGCGTCGTGCTCCTGCCCATCGTCAAGCTCTTCCTCAGGCTCGGCATCAGCCCGGACACCGTCACGCTCGTCGGCACGCTCGGCGTGTGCGCCGGCGCGCTCGTGTTCTTCCCGCAGGGCGAGCTGCTCATCGGCGTCCTGGTGATCACGGCGTTCGTCTTCAGCGACCTGGTCGACGGCCAGATGGCGCGGATGTCGGGACGCAGCTCGAAGTTCGGCGCGTTCTGGGACTCGACGCTCGACAGGTTCGGCGACGGTGCGATCTTCGGCGGCCTGGCGCTCTACTTCGCGGGCGAGGGCGACAGCTACCTGTACCTCTGCGTGACGCTCTACTGCCTGGTCATGGGGTCGGTGACCTCCTACGCCCGCGCGCGCGCCGAGTCGCTCGGCATGGACGCCAAGGGCGGGATCGCCGAGCGTGCCGACCGGCTGGTCGCGATCTTGGTGATGACCGGTCTCGGCGCGATCTTCGACGTGCCCGAGCTGATGTTCGTCACCTTGTGGGTGCTCGCGTTCGCGAACACCTACACGGTCGTCTTCCGCGTGCTCAAGGTGCGCCGACAGGCACTCGCGCTCGACGCCGCGGGCGCGCCCGCCACGGACGCACCCGGATCCGCCTGACGCGGCTGCCCGCCGTACGATCTGCACCATGACCGACACGCACGAGATCGCTGCCACCGGCACCACCCGCGTCAAGCGCGGGATGGCCGAGATGCTCAAGGGCGGCGTCATCATGGACGTCGTCACGGCCGACCAGGCCAAGATCGCCGAGGACTCCGGCGCGGTCGCCGTGATGGCCCTGGAGCGGGTCCCCGCCGACATCCGCGCGCAGGGCGGCGTCTCGCGGATGAGCGACCCCGACATGATCGACTCGATCGTCGCGGCCGTCTCGATCCCGGTCATGGCCAAGGCGCGCATCGGCCACTTCGCCGAGGCGCAGATCCTGCAGAGCCTGGGCGTCGACTACATCGACGAGTCCGAGGTGCTGACGCCCGCCGACTACGCCAACCACATCGACAAGTGGGCCTTCACGGTGCCGTTCGTCTGCGGCGCGACCAACCTCGGCGAGGCGCTGCGCCGGATCACCGAGGGCGCGGCGATGATCCGCTCCAAGGGCGAGGCCGGCACCGGCGACGTGTCCAACGCCGTCACCCACATGCGCACCATCCGTCGTGAGATCCGCCGACTGTCCGCGCTCGAGGGCGACGAGCTCTTCGTCGCCGCCAAGGAGCTGCAGGCGCCCTACGAGCTGGTCAAGGAGGTCGCCGAGCACGGCAAGCTCCCGGTGGTGCTCTTCACCGCGGGCGGCATCGCCACCCCGGCCGACGCGGCGATGATGATGCAGCTCGGCGCCGAGGGCGTCTTCGTCGGCTCGGGCATCTTCAAGTCGGGCAACCCGGTCCAGCGCGCCGAGGCGATCGTCAAGGCGACGACGTTCTACGACGACCCCGATGTCGTCGCCAAGGTCTCGCGCGGGCTCGGCGAGGCGATGGTGGGCATCAACGTCGAGGACATCCCGCAGCCGCACCGGCTCGCCGAGCGCGGCTGGTAGTCCTCAGGTCGGCCCGCGCGTGGCCGATGTCTTCTCCGTGCACCCCGTCCGGGGGTGTCTCCTGAGAGAAGCGCGCCATGCGGAAGGAACTCAAGGGCACCATCGCCCTGGCCGGTGCAGCAGCCGTGCTCGTCGGCGGCGGTGGCACCCTCGCCTACTGGAACGCGACCGGCACGCTGACCGGCCCGCCGGCCGTCGAGTCCGGCGAGCTCAAGCTCCTCAACGCCAGCTGCGGTGCCGGCACCGGGTGGGTCTTCGACGCCGGTGAGGTCACCAACGCCCATGCCTACGTCTCGGGCGACAAGCTGGTGCCCGGTGACGTCCTCACCAAGGTGTGCACCTTCGACATCGTCGCCGTCGGTGAGCACCTGCGTGCCACGGCCACCGCCTCCGGTGGAGCCGGCTCCGGCCCGCTCTCCTCGTCGCTGATCCTCGCGCCGTCGTTCACCATCGGTGGCGCGTCGGCCTCGAGCATCACGGAGGCCAACAACGGCCAGGTGCTCCAGGCGACCATGACCGTGACCTTCACCGGCGCGTCCACGAACTCCACCCAGGCGCTCGCTGCGGCGCTGAGCGACTACGTCGTCACGTTGCAGCAGGTGCACAGCTGAGCGAGTCCCGATGCGGACCTCCGGCGCTCGCGGGCGCACCGTCAGGACAGCCGCACGGCTGCTGTCCTGGTGCTGCCTGCTCGCGCTCGTGGCGCTGCTCGCCGCGACCGTGGTCGTGCCGAGGCTGACCGGTGCGACGGCGTACACCGTGCTGACCGGCTCGATGACCCCGACCTACCCGGCCGGCACCCTCGTGGTGGTCCGACCGCGCTCGGTCGACGACATCGGGATCGGCACGGTGGTCACCTTCCAGCTCGCCTCCGGCGACGCGACGGTCGTCACCCACCGCGTCGTCGGCCTCGCCAGCCGCGGCGGCGAGCCGGCCTTCCAGACCCAGGGCGACGCCAACCCGGCGCCCGACCAGACCTGGGTGCGACCGGTGCAGGTGCGCGGCGCCGTCTGGTACGCCGTGCCGTACGCCGGCTACCTCACCGGACTGCTCTCGGTGCGGGTCCGTGGCCTGCTCGTCGACGCGGCTGCCGCCGTGATGGTGCTGTATGCGATCAGCATGTTCGTCGGCGCCGGTCGCCAACGGCGCCGAGCACCCGCCGCGGGGGTGACCCGCCATGTCGCGTAGCGCCGCCGGCGGCCGTCGTCGGGCGCCCACCCACCGCGCACGCCGCAGTCCGGTCGCGTGGATCCTGGTGGTGGTCGCGGCCCTCGTGGGCTTCGGATCGGCCGGCACCTACGCCTACTGGAGCGACACCGGAGTCCTCACCGGCGGCGCCCTCGCCTCCGGCACCATGGACCTGCGCCTCGACGCCGGGGCGGTCGGGCTCGGCACGGGCTACGCCAAGGCGACGATCGCGGTCGCCGACCTGACACCGGGCGAGGCTCGCTCCTTCGACCTGAGCATCTCCAACGTCGGCAATCCGCCCTTCACCTGGACCGCCACCGCCACCCGTGGTGCCTCTCCGACCTGGACCTACCTGCTCGACCCCGTCTCGGTGCAGGTCTATGCCGGCACCGCGGTCGCCGGGTCGGGCTACCCGCGGGTCGACAGCTGCAGCGGCGCCGCCCTCGGCACCGCGGTGACGCTGACGGCGGCCTCGACCTCGGCGATCACCACCGCGCAGACGCTCGCCGCCGGCGCCAGCCAGTCGGTCTGCCTGCTGGTGCGCTTCGCCAGCTCGGCCGACAACAGCAACCAGGGACGCACCGGCTCCCTGTCGATGACCTTCAGCGCCGCCCAGGTGACCTGATGCGGCGCGCCATCGTCGCCGCGGCCGCGACGCTGCTGCTCGCGCCTGTGGCCGGGTCGTGGGCGGCGTGGTCCGACACCGCCCAGCTCACCGGCGGCACCACGACGGCCTACGCCGTGCCGAAGCCGGTGATCGGCAGCTGCGTGGTGACCGGGGGAGCCCTGGCGCAGAAGACGGCGACGATCACCTGGCCTGCCGTGGCCACGCCGCCCCTGACCTACACGGCGACGCTCGTCGAGACCGGGCAGACGGTCAGCGTCAGCGGCACCGGCGCCACCCGGACCGTCGCCTTCTCGGCAGGGCTGCTCAGCACCGTGCTCAATCAGACCTATCACGTGCGGATCGTCGCGGCCCTGCCCGCACCGGGGACGTCGTGGATCTCGACCCATGCCGAGCAGCCGGTC
>WLIH01000024.1 GCA_009702305.1 Actinomycetota bacterium
CGGAAGCACGACGCCGTCGGCGAGCCAGCGATAGCTGAGCACCGCGTCGGCCGGCACGAGCGTCCCGGCGCTCGCAAGCAGCCAGCGGTAGCGCTGCGGCGTCCCCCGCAGGATCGGCTCCAGACCCACGATCGCGGCCAGCTCCACGACCGACGACGACTGGCTCGCGCTGACCGTCTCGTAGCCCGCTCGGGTCACGGTGACGGTCGCTGCGATGGTGTGACCGATGTCCAGGAAGCCCAGCGGGTACGACGTGCCGCTCACCTCCGGGACGACGACGCCGTCGCGCGTCCACGTCCATCTGGTGGTGGAGCCGTCGGCGACCGCACTGGTCACCGCGGCCACGAGCGTCTGCCCGTAGATCGCGTCGCCGACGAGGGTCGAGGTGGCCGGAGCGGTCGCGCCCGCGGCGACGGGTGCCGTTCGCCACGTCTGGGTGGCGTCGACGTAGCCGGGCGCGGACGACGTGACCACCAGCTGCAGGACGACGCCGAGGTCGCCCGGAGTCGGCAGGTAGGTCGCGGCGTTCGCCCCGGCGATGGGGGTCGCGATCCCGAGCGCCGAGATGGTGGACCACTGGTAGGTCGTCGCGCTCGCCTGACCCGGTGCGGTGACCGTCGCAGTGATCGTCTTGCCGACGCGCACGTCGGAGGAGCCGAGGACGACCGGCGCCGCCATCACCCCCGGCGCGATCCGGCCGGAGAAGATCGCGGTCTTCGAGTCGTCGAAGTAGCCGTCGGCCAGCACCGTGACGACCACGCTCAGCACGCGGTCGACGTCAGCCGGCCGCGGCGTGAAGCTGCTTGCCGTCGCACCCGCGACGGGGCGGCCGTCGACCTGCCACTGGTAAGTCGTCGACTCGGGCGTCGGGACGACGGCGCCCAGGGGGCCGGTCGCCCGGACCCCGGCCGGCACCCCGACCTGGGCGGAGCCGACCGCCAGCGGCGAGAGACCCACGAACGAACCCTTGTCGATCGGCCCGATCTCGTTGGAGACGCCAACGTTGGGCGCGTAGCCCTCGGTCGTCCCGGTCACGACGAGCCGCAGCCGGTGCTGGTAGTCGGCCGTGACCGGTCGGTAGTCCACCAGGACTGCTCCCGGGATCGCCACCCACAGGTCGGCGACGGCGTTGTAGCGCTGCCACTCGTAGGACGTGGAGTCGAGCAGCGGGTTCGCCCCCGTCACCACCGAGGTCAGCGTCTTCGCCACGTAGGCCGGCCCGGAGATCGTCACCGTGACCGGGGCGACGATGTCGCCGAGCGCGGCGGTCTCCTGGGACACCAGGCTCCAGGCCGAGGCAGCGTGGTAGCCGGGAGCGGTGACCTGCGCCTGGACGCAGACCCGCTTTCCGTACGCCGAGCCCGCCACCTTCCACGGCGTGGCCGAGGCCGGCACCGTCAGCAGGGTCGGGCACTCGGTGGCGGCTGCGTCGACGGTCGCCCAGGCGTACTGGATCGACGCGCCCGGCGGCAGGCCGGTGGCGTCCAGCATCCCAGTCAGCGTCTGGCCGACCTTCACGGTACCGGTGAAGGTCGGCGTCGCGAGGGTCATGGTGCCGGTGTCGACGGGACCGAGCGCCGCGGTGCCCGGGGTGTCGTTGTAGCCGTAGAGGCTGGCGGTGCTTACGTAGCGGACCTCGGCCTTCTCGTCGGCGGCCACGAGGGCGTACGTCGAGCCGGTCGCGCCCGGGATGGGCGTCCAGCCCCCGAGGGGGCCCTTGCGCTCCCACTGGCCCGCGACCTTGCCGGGAGCCGGGACGGCGGACTCGACCGTGGCGGTCAGGGTGTTGCCGACCGCGACGGTGCCGCTCAACGTGACCACCGGCGGGCTCGCGAAGTCCTTGCCCTTGACGGTGCCGGTCGGCGTCGACTCCACGACGGCTGCGTTGTATCCCGGCGAGCTGGCCGTGACGACCAGGCGGACCTCATGCGCGACGTCGGCATCGGTGAGGTTGTAGATGAGCGACGTCTCGTTCGGGATCACCGTCCACATGCCCCCGGGTCCCGACCGCTGCCACTGCAGGTCGAGATCGCCCGCCGCCGGCACCGAGTCGGTCACCGTCGCGGTGAGCTGGGAGCCGGACGCCAGCGGACCGGTGAGCTCCACCGAGGCGGTCGGGGCGGTCGTGAAGTCGGCGGCCACGACGGTGAGGGTCGGGCTACTGCGGGGGACGTCCTCGTAGTCGTCGCGCACAGCGACACCGTGGGCGACGATCTGGGTCCCGACGTCGGAGGCCTGCGTCGTGTACGTCGCCGTGGAGCTCAGCTGCCCGCCCCCGTTGACAGTGCTCCAGGAGAAGTCGAAGTGGTCGGCGCCCGGGATCAGCTCGGTGATCTCGCTGGCGGTGATCGTGGTGCCGACCGGGACCGGCTTCGACGCGTCGATGTCGAGAGTGACGTTCCAGTCCTGGTTGAACTTCTTGAGCACCACCGGCCCTTGGCAGAAACCGGTCGCCCGGCCGATGCCGTCGGTGACGCGGTGCCCGATGTAGGCACCCGCGAGGGAGGTCCCGTTGATCTTCGACGGGATGGTGAAGGTGGCGCCGGTGCTGCCGGTCAAGATCGCGCCGGCGGGCCCGGATGCCGGGGTGGACTCGCACAGTGACTTGCTCGACGCGTAGACCCACGCGCCGTCCTGGGCGGCGGTCGGGGGGGTGCCCGAGAGCGTGTCGCCGGCGGTGAAGGTGCCGGTGAAGGTGTCCTGGCGCGTGGCGAACGCCAGGATCGTCGACTGGGCGACGCTGTCCTGACTGCCCGGCTTGATGCCCGTCACCTTCAGGGCGATCCGGGCGTTCAGGAGGTCGTCGGTCACGAAGAGGGTGCTCTGGGTCGCTCCGGAGATCGCGAACTGCCGGTTGGGCAGGTCGATCGACGACGCCAGCCACTGGTACTGAACGGTAGCGTCGGAGGGCATGTAACGCCCGGGCTGCGCCGTCAGCGTGTCGCCGACCGAGACGCTCGTGCCGTCCCACTGGGCTCCCCGCGAGCTGGTGATCCCGGCCTGCACCGGCACGCTGAACGGGCGCGGCCCCTCGGGGATCGGTCCGTAGCACTGGCTGTAGACGTTGTAGCCGCTACCGGCGACCACGCTCGTGACGTACCACCCCAGCGCGTAGTCGGGGATCTGCACCTTCTTGGCGTTGCCGGCGATCGTGATCTGCTTGCCGCCGCTGAGGAAGTCCTGGTAGTCGCACCCGGCGTGGGGGTAGAAGACCAGCGCTTTCGTCGACGCCGGCGTGATGCCGCCCTCGATCGAGATGATCGAGCCGGTGCTGATGGTGCCGGAGATGCTGGGGTCGGGCGGATCGGCGTACGCCGGGGCGGCGCTGATGGCGGCCAGCCCGGTGAGCGACAGGCTCAGCAGGATGGCGATGGCTGCGTGCACGACGCGGCGCGGGACGGTGATCATGAGGACCTCGAGGGGTGGGCTGCAGAAGGGGACGGCCGGGAGCGGGCGCCGCGCTAGTCGGGTCGGACCTCGTCGGGGCGCAGGACGTAGACGGTGTCGAAGCGCACCAGATCACCCAGGACCGCCTTGACCTTGCGATCGCCGAAGACCTTCACGTCGACGGGGATCACCAACCCGGCCTCGAACCGGCCGTTGTCGTCAGCGACCGCGGTGCCCAGGACCCGAGAGCCGAACTTCAGCTCCACCACGTCGCCGGGCAGGTAGCCCGAGCCGCGCGAGACCACCGACTCCCCCGGACGAGCGGTCTTGCGCGCGACCTTGAACTCGACCGGCACCCCCGCCACCGGAGCCGTCCGCTGCGACGTCGCGACGGCCGTCTCGTAGCCCTCGACCAGACCCGTCACCCGCACCGTGATCCGAGCGCCGATCTGCTCACGCACCAACCGCAGCACCGCACCGGTCGCACCCGGGATCGCGACCCCGTCGGCGTACCACTGCCACGACAGACCCGCCACCGGCACCGGCGGCGTCGACGGCGTGACCACCGCCGTCAACCGCGACCACACCTGAGCCTGACCACCGATCGTCACCGCCAGACCCTCGAGGGTCGGGCGGACGACCGGACCGACCGGACCCGCCGACGCCGTCACGGTGTCGTTGCCGACCCGAGTGACGGTCGCGGTGGCCGAGACGAGCCCGCCCACCATCGAGGCGGACAGCGGCAGCACGGACCCGGTGACCCCCGGGACCGTCACACCGTCGACGGACCAGACCCACGCCACCGCGGCGTCCGCGGGGACGGACGGTGACAGCGACGCCGTGAGGGTGGTGCCGGACACCGTGGCTCCGGAGATGGTGGCCGTGAACGGCCCCAGGGCCGGCTGCTTCACGGGACCGACGATCACGGTGGCGGTCCGCGTGCCGTAGCCCGCCTCCGCCGCCGTCACGACCATGCGGAACGTCGATCCGAGGTCGGCCACCGTCGGGGTGTACGTCGACGACGTCGCGCCGGGCACGGCGGCGTCGCCGAGCACGCCGATCCTGAACCACTGGTAGGTGAGGGTCGCCGACGCAGGAGCGGCGACCGAGGTCACGATCGGGGCACCCACGATCGCCCCGGTGAGGGCGAGCACCGTGACCGGTCCCTGCACCCCGGGCAGCACAGCCGGCTCGGCCGCGGCGCGGCCGGCCAGGTCCTGATATCCGGGTGCCGACGCGACGACCTGCACCGTCACCACGCGGCCGAGGTCCTCGGGTCGCGGCACGAAAACGCTCCGCGTCTGGCCGACCACGGGCCGGCCGTCCACGAACCACTGGTAGGCGAACGCCCCACCCACCGAGGCCGGCTGCGGCGTGACGGCGTCCTGGCCGGCGACCGACAGCAGCCCACCCACCTGGGGGGTGCCGACGATCCGCGGGTCGAGGTGCGCGAAGACCCCCAGTACCTTCTCGCTCAGAGCCTTCTCGCGCACGATCGACACGTAGCCCGTCTTCGACACCGTCATCGTCACGGAGACGAAGCAGCCCTGGTCGGCGGCCGTCAGCGCGTAGGTCGACAGGGACTGGTCGGGGATCGTCGAGGCGACCGGACCGCACTGACGCGACCAGACGTAGGAGACCGACGTGTCGCTTTGCTGCACCGTCGGCGCCGTGGCGCTCAGCACCGTCCCCGGCACGGCCGGTCCCGCCTGGGTCAGGAGGGCCGGACCGGTGGCGTTGAGGCTGCCCGCGGCGAGCGTCGAGGTCGGTGCCGACACGGCCACCGTCTCGGCGTGCAGGTCCTGGGTCGCGGTGACGACGACGTACACCTGCTTGGTGGCGTAGGCGCCCTGGACCGTCCACGAGGCACTGGTCGCCGAGGCGATCGGCGTGCCGGTCTGCGGGATCGCGCCGCCCGAGGTCAGCTCGTACCACTGGTAGGAGAGGGTGGCGGAGGAGTCGATGACCCCGGCCAGCGTCGCGGTCAGCACCTGCCCGACCTTCGGGTCGCCGCTCACGGTCACCGGCGAGACACCAGCGACCTTCGGGAAGGCGATCGGGCCCTGGGGCAGGACGACATCGGAGTAGGTCCGGTAGCCCGTGCGCGCCACGGTGACCCGCACCGCGAACCACTTGCCCTTGTCGGCGACCGCGGGCGTGTAGGTGCCGTCGGAAGCCGGCACCAGCGGGGTCGCGAGCAACGGGTCGTCGAGGTCGGACTTGTCGAACAGCAGGCTGTCGGTGAGGAACCACTCATAGGTCACCGTGTCGGAGCCCGGCAGGATCGGCGCGGGCAGCACGGTCGGCGCGGTGATCGAGGTGGCGGAGCCGACGATGCCGGAGTCGGACAGCACACCCAGGGTCACGCTCAACGTGCCGGGCTGCACCGGCCCGACGCACGCTCCGTCACCGAGCTGGACGTACTGACCCAGCATCGCACCGGTCAGACTCAGCTCCTTCTCGACTGACGTGGTCACCGGCGAGCCTGAGCAGTCGGCCGTCGTGAACAGCTTCCACGTCGTACTGCTGCCCAGGGCCGCCTTCAACGTGACACCGACCTCGGTCGTCCCGGTGAATCCTCCCGACGTCGCGGCCGGGTCGGTGTACGACGCCGCGACCGGCAGCGACGTGGTCGCCTGGAGGGTGAGGTCCTCGTAGCCCGGAGCTGAGAGGACGATCTTCAGCCCGACGACCTGACCGACATCGAGGTTGCTGGGCGTGAAGGTCCACGGGCTCGAGGTCCCCGTGCCCGGCGTCTGGACGACCGGCGAGGAGGAGTGCGACCAGGTCACGACGTACGTCGTCCCGACCGGCACCGCCGCACCACCGAGGGTGCCGCTGACCGGGCGGTTGGCCGTGGGCGTGTCCGAGAGGCTGAGCGTCGCAGCGGGGAACGGCAGGCCCTTCGCCGCGATCGGTCCCAGGCAGTCGCCGGCGACCACCGTCTCGCCGGTGCTGCTGAAGGCTCCCCGCACGAAGCCACCCGCGACCGCGGTGTCCCCGAACTTGTCGGGGATGGCCTTCGAGAAGCCCAGCATCTGGGTGAGCGGCACGGTCCCGATCTGGCTCGTGCAGTCACCGTCGGAGTAGTAGGTGAACGATCCACTGCGAGCCGGTCCGCTGGGATCGCGGACGGTGAGGATCTCTCCCACCTTGAGCGTGCCCGAGACGATCGCGGTGCCGTCGACGGGACCGCTCATCGCATCGCGCGCCAGGACCGACACCGTCGCGGCCGACGCGGAGAGGTCGGCGAAGCCGGTGGCGGTGGCGGTGGCGCGCGCGGTCAACGTCTTGCCGAGATCGGCCGAGGTGACGAGGTAGTCACGTCCGGTCGCGATCGCCACGGCAGAGCCCTCGCGGAACCACTGCACGGTGGTCGTCGCACCGCTGCCCGGGACGGTCGGACCGCTCGTCGTCGCGCTGAGGACGTCGCCGACCTTCGCCGTGCCGAAGATCTGCACGGTCAGGCCGCTCATCAGGCTGACGATGGGACCGAAGCACGGTTGAGACAGCGTCCGACCGTCCACGCTCGCCGTGACGCTGATGTAGAGACCGAGCTGGGTCTCGGTCGGAGTGATGAGCGAGACGTCTTGGGGGTACCCCGGACCACCCGCCACCCCGCCATAGCTGGCTCCCTTGGGCGTCTGACACGAGGAGTCGCTCCAGAACTTCCACAGGAACGAGTCGACCAGGGGATCGACGAAGGTGAGGTCGGTGCCGACGACCGGCCGCCCGGAGAGGAAGGGAGCCGGCGATGCCGGGTCGGAGCGAGGGGCCACGACGACGTGCTCGGAGTAGCCGGTCTTGTCGTAGTAGCCGCTCAGCTTGAAGGTGCCGGCGTAGCGGATCCAGGCGCCGGCGTCGGTCGAGAGCACGCGCAGCGTCTCGGTGGAGCGAATGTCGGTCCAGGTCCGCCCGCTGTCGGTCGAGCGCTGCCAGGTCCCGGTGGCGGTCGTCCCCGTCGGCGCGCCGACGAGGGGCACCGAGCCCGTGAGCGTGCTGCCGAAGGCGACCGGGTCGGTTGGCGTTGCACCCTCCGGGCCCGCGACGGCGATGGTCGGCTCCGGGGTGACCCCGAAGGTCTCACCTACAGCCTCGAAGCAGTCGGCGACGTTGACGAACGTGCTGCTCGAGTCCTCGACGGCCTGGGAGAAGCCCAGCCACTTACCGGTCGTGGCGCCGCCCGGGGAGTTGTTGTACGTCGCCGGGACGAGATAGGTGCCCGTCGACGTTGCGCCGGCAGGCACGACGCTCAGAAAGGCCAGGCCACCCGTGCGGGCCAGGCAGTTGGCCTGCGAGGCGTAGTAGGCCGCGAAAAGGTTCTTGGTGTTGAAGGCTCCCTTGGTCAGATCGATCGACGTGCCGACCTTGACGGGCGTCGTCTGCGGCAGCGCCGTCGGCGCACCCACTACCGGGCCCTTGCACAGCGACGGCGTCGCCGTGCCGTCGCTCACCTGGTAGTAGAGACCGCCGAGCGGAGTGCCCCCGAGCGACTCGGGCAGGACGTAGGCCGCGCCGGTGAACGTGTCGGAGGTAGTGCCCGTGCACGCGGCCCGACCGGTCCCGAAGCTGATGGTGCGGGTGGCGCCGTCGAGACCGCCCGTGACGTTGACGGCCGTCCCGGTCTGACTGCCGCCCGGGGCCGTCGTGCTCAGGGCGGGCACGGTGATGGTCAGCTCGTTGCTCTCGGCGCCGAGATCGCTCGGGGTGGTGCCGGCGACGAACGTCGCGCGCACGATCGCACGCACGACCTGGCCGGCGGTTGCGGGGACGAGCTTGTACTGCGCCGCGGTCCCTGGCGTCACAGCCGAAGAAGCGAGGTCGGTCCAGGTACTCCCGTCGGAGGCCCGACGCTGCCAAGTGATGGCGTACGTCGTGCCGTCACTCGGGGTCGCCGCGGTCACGGTCGCGACCAGCGTGCTGCCGACGGTCTGCAGGCCTGTGATGCTCACGGTCGGCGGCTTCGGGACCACGACGTCGACGACGGGTCCGGCGCAGGCGGTCGCGGCATACGGAGCGCTGATCGTCACGCGGAGGTACTGACCAGGGATCATCCCTTGGAGCGTGCCCAGGCCGATGGAGATAGGCCCTCCGGAAAACGTGGGGCTCTCCTGGGTGCAGGCGGCGTCGTCGTAGGCCTGCCAACTCCCTGTCACCGGCTGGGTCGGCGCCTGCGCCGCGACCACCGTGAACGGCTCGCCATTGATGAACGGCCCGGTCACGGTCACAGTCGAGCCGATGACGACGGTGCCGCCGATCGGGATGGTCGTGCCGGCGACGGCAGCCGACGGGCTCAAGGAGAGCGCAGCGAGCGCAGCGACCAGGGCCATCGACACACGGGAGGCGGCGCGAGGGAAGGGAAGCAAGTAGACCTCTGGGGAACAGCCCGAGACGGCGTGAGGGGGTACGCACATGCTCCGTGGCGCGTGTCGCTCGTCAGCATGCGACTAGTGACAGATAGCCCGAAGTGACTACGTCAACCTCAAGATCTGCTCAAGATCGGGGCCTTGGAGCGACAGGATGTGCCCCGCGGTCCAGACCGCTGGGCACATCCGTCACACACGCACCTCAGTCCGGGCGGACCTCGCTGGGACGCAACACGTAGACCGTGTCGAAGCGCACCAGGTCGGCGAGCACGGCCTTGACCTTGCGGTTGCCGTAGACCTTCACGTCGGCAGGGATCACCAAGGTGGCCTCGAAGCGACCGTTGTCGTCGGCGGTGGCCGAGCGCAGCACCCGGGTGCCGAACTTCAGCTCCACGACGTCGCCAGGCGTGTAGCCGACACCGCGGGCGACGACCGACTCGCCAGGTCGCACCGTCTTGCGGGCGACCTTGAACTCGATCGGCACCCCCGCCACCGGCGCCGTCTGCTCCGAGGTCGCGAGCGCCGTCTGGTAGTCCTCGACCAGGCCGGTGACCTGGACGGTGATCTGCGTGCCGACCTGATCGCGCACGAGGCGGAGCACGGCCCCGGTCGCCCCGGGGATCGGCTCGCCGTCGGCGTACCACTGCCAGGACAGACCCGCCGCAGGCACCGGCGGCACCGACTGCGTCACCACGGCCGTCAGCCGGGACCAGACCGTGGGCGTGCCGGCGATCGTGACCGCCAGCCCCTCGATCGTCAGGCGCGTGACCGCAGCAGTCGGGTCCGACACGTCACCCACGGTCAGGTAGCCCGGCCGGGTCACCGTGGCGGTTGCGGTGAGCACCTTGCCGATGAGGTCGGCTCCGAGCGAGAGCGTGCTGCTGGTCGCGCCGGGGAGGTCGACCCCGTCGGACTGCCACTGCCACCCCCGTGACGACAGACCCGATCCTCAGCCCGCTCGCCGAGATGGTGGTCGCGCCAGCGGGCGCGGACAGGCCGAGCCCGGCGATCAGGACGAGCCCGGCGATCAGGGCGGGAAGCAAGCGAGCACGGTGGCGCGACGACATCAAGCACTCCAGGGGTGAGGGTGGAGAGATCGTCCGAAGCCGCGCGTGCGTTCGTGGTGCTACCGCGCACAAATGGCCGAAGTGACTACGCAACCTCAAGATCTGCTGAAGTCCGGAGCCCGCGCAGGCATCTCGCGTCAGGTGGTCTGGACCCCTGACGCCTCACCCATCGGGATCCGCACCCCACGCTCCGCGGCGACGTCCGTGGCGAGGTCGTAGCCGGCGTCGACGTGCCGGATCACGCCCATACCCGGGTCGTTGGTCAGCACCCGCTCGATCTTCTCGGCCGCCAGCGCCGTGCCGTCGGCCACACAGACCTGCCCGGCGTGGATCGAGCGACCCATCCCGACACCGCCGCCGTGGTGGATCGAGACCCACGAGGCGCCCGACGCGGTGTTGACCAGCGCATTGAGCAGCGCCCAGTCCGCGATGGCGTCGGAGCCGTCCAGCATCGCCTCGGTCTCGCGGTAGGGCGAGGCGACCGAGCCGCAGTCCAGGTGGTCGCGCCCGATCACGATCGGCGCCTTCAGCTCACCGCTGGCCACCATCTCGTTGAACTTCAGCCCCGCCAGATGCCGCTCGCCGTAGCCCAACCAGCAGATCCGCGCCGGCAGGCCCTGGAAGGCCACTCGCTCGCCAGCCATGGTGATCCACTTGTGCAGCCGCTCGTTGTCGGGGAAGAGCTCGAGGATCGCCCTGTCGGTCGCGGCGATGTCGGCCGGGTCGCCCGAGAGCGCGGCCCAACGGAAGGGGCCCTTGCCCTCGCAGAAGAGCGGTCGGATGTAGGCGGGCACGAAGCCGGGGAAGTCGAAGGCCCGGTCGTAGCCGCCCTTGCGGGCCTCGTCGCGGATCGAGTTGCCGTAGTCGAAGACCTCGGCGCCGCGGTCCTGGAAGTCGACCATCGCCCGCACGTGGGCGGCCATCGACTCCTGGGCACGCTTCGTGAAGCCGACCGGGTCGGCCTCGCGCTCGGCGACCCAGTCGTCGTACGCCGTGCCGGCCGGCAGGTAGAAGAGCGGGTCGTGGGCGGAGGTCTGGTCGGTGACGATGTCGATCGGTGCGCCACTGTCCAGCAGCTCGGGCAGCATCAGCGCGGCGTTGCCGAGCACGCCGATCGAGAGCGCGCGTCGCTCGTCGCGAGCAGCGACCGCGAGCTCGACGGCGTGCTCGAGCGAGTCGGCCTGGACGTCGAGGTAGCGGTGCTCGATCCGGCGGGTGATCCGCGACTGATCGCACTCGATGCAGATGACGACGCCGTCGTTCATCGTCACGGCCAGAGGCTGCGCCCCGCCCATGCCGCCGAGACCGGCCGTCACGGTGATGGTGCCGGCCAGGGTGCCCCCGAACTTCTTGTCGGCCACGGCGGCGAACGTCTCGAAGGTGCCCTGCAGGATCCCCTGGGTGCCGATGTAGATCCACGAGCCGGCCGTCATCTGGCCGTACATCGTCAGACCGAGGTCCTCGAGGCGGCGGAACTCCTCCCAGTTGGCCCAGTCGCCGACCAGGTTGGAGTTGGCGATCAGCACCCGCGGCGCCCACGCGTGGGTGCGCATCACGCCGACCGGCTTGCCGGACTGCACCAGCATCGTCTCGTCGTCGCCGAGGGTGGTGAGGGTGCGCACCAGGGCGTCGTAGGCCTCCCAGCTCCGGGCGGCCTTGCCGGTGCCGCCGTAGACGACGAGGTCCTCGGGTCGCTCGGCGTTCTCCGGGTCGAGGTTGTTCATCAACATCCGCAGCGGGGCCTCGGTCTGCCACGACCGGGCGGTCAGCTCGGTGCCGCGGGCGGCCCGGATGGGGAGGCGGTGGTTCATCGCAGGGATCCGATCTCTTCTTCGACGGTGGACAGGACGGCGCCGGAGGCGACCAGCCCGACGGCGGCCTCGATCTCCGGAGACAGGTGTCGGTCGGGGCCGGGGCCCTCGACCCCATGCGAGCGGAGCAAGCCGATGACGGCCGCGCTGGCAGGGCTCGGCGTCAGCGGCGCCCGCAGCTCGAGGGCGCGGGCGGCGGTCATCAGCTCGATCGCCACGACGCGGGTCAGGCCGTCCACCGAGCGACGCAGCTTGCGCGCCGCCGACCAGCCCATCGACACGTGGTCCTCCTGCATGGCGGAGGAGGGGATGGAGTCGACGGAGGCCGGCACGGCCAGCCGCTTGAGCTCGGAGACGATCGCGGCCTGGGTGTACTGCGCGATCATCAGCCCGCTGTCGACGCCGGGATCGTGGGCGAGGAAGGGCGGCAGCCCGTGGTTGCGCGCCTTGTCGAGGAAGCGGTCGGTGCGCCGCTCGCTGATCGAGGCCACGTCAGCGGCGACGATGGCCAGGAAGTCGAGCACGTAGGCGACCGGGGCGCCGTGGACGTTGCCGTTGGAC
>WLIH01000240.1 GCA_009702305.1 Actinomycetota bacterium
CCCGCGTGCACGATCTGGAAGTGGTCGATGTAGCCGTCCGGCTCGTCGAAGTCACCGTCCTCGTCGAAGTCGTAGCGGTCCTGGAGGTCGAAGGTCTTGAGGTAGTCCTGGATGCGCTGCATCGTCCAGCCGTCGTCCAGCTTGAGCTGGGTCCACTCGGCCAGCGCGTCGCGGACGAGGAACCAGGTGTTGTTGCAGACCACGTCGCCGCAGACGTCGCGGCCGTAGCGAGCCTGGTTGAAGGGGACCTTGACCCACTCCGTGACGTCGCCGTCGACGGAGTACTTGCCGTGCGACTGCGTCTCGTAGAAGTTCTTCATCCGCTTGTCGTACATGTCGGCGAAGTGCGCCTGGCTGTAGTCCTTCTGCCAGATCGTGCTGGTGTCCGTCGACCGGTTCGGCTTCGGGATCTGGTTGTGCAGCGGTCCGAGGTACGTCGTCGCGTCGGTCTCGCCGTCAGGGAAGGCGGAGTGGCGGGTGTCGCCGAACTCGGCGAGCACCACGAAGATCTTGTCGGTCCCGGTCTGGGCCACCTTGGCGAAGGTGCCCTTGCCGACCTTCTGCACGTCACCCTTGCCGCCCGATCGCAGCCGCTGCTCGAGCCCGGCCTGACGGATCGCCTCGTAGCGCTTCTGCCACGGCATCGTGCGCAGGTCGGGGTGGGCCAACGACCCGTCGACCGCGCTCTCGACGTCGGGCGCGGCCGGACCGGCCACGGACGGGGCGGCGAGCGGCACCATGGCCGCCGCGCAGAACAGTGATGCGGTCGCCAGAGCGGCAACCTTGGTCCTTCTCAACTCGAGCCTCCTGAGGGGGTCACCTCGAGGCACCGAGAGCCCCGAGAGCAGGCCGTGCACCACGCCGGGTCACGGCGCGGCCTCCACGGCCCGATGGGCGAGTCGACCCGAGCCGGGGCCCCTAGCGGAAGACCGGAGGACGATCGTTATCGCACCGTTATGAGTTCGGGCGTCGCCATCACGGCACACCGTCGTTGGGATCGCCCCTACGGCTGGTGGCTGACCGTCATCGACCGGTCGCCGAAGCGCACGACGTCCCCGTCGCGCAGGGTGACCGGGCGCCCGGCCGCGAGCTCGCGGATGGACCCCTGTCGCACCAGCAACGAGCCGTTGGTCGAGCCGCGATCCATGACGACCAGATCGCCATCGGGCACCACCTGGAACTGTGCGTGCGTCTTGGAGACCGACATGTCGTCCGACGACAGCGGCACGAGGTGGCGGACCGGCTCACCGGGCCGCGCCTCGGGACTACGGCCGACCAGAGCGAGGCCCTCGACCACGAACGCCTCGCCGCTGTCGAACGCCACCCGCCACCGGGCGCCGTCCGCGGTCGTCGCAGCCGCATGGCGGGGCGCGGGGGCCGGAGGCACCGTCGGAGCGGCCGGCGAGGGCGCGGCGGCCGGCGTAGGGATCGGGGGCGCCGGGATCGGGAGCGCCGGCGTCGTCGGGGGTGCGCTGGGCGGCAACCTCGGCGGCACGGGTCGGGCCGGCACCGGGGCGGGCGCCCGCGAGGCCGGCACCAGCCGCAGCGCGGTGAGGTTGACGATGCCGCGCGGTCGCACCTGGGGAGCCAGCTCGACCTCCTGGACCGGGCGGACGTCGACGACCACGGCGTGCGCGAGGTGGTCGTGCCATGCCCGGCGGCGGCGTCCGGGATCGAGCATCGCCGTCCAGGCCAGGGTGGCCAGACCGAGTCCGAACGTCGGCAGGCCGGCCACGCCGAGCACGAGTCCGCGCAGGATCGCCGCGACGACGCCGATCGGCTCGCCCGTCCGGTCGTCGACGACCCGCAGACCCGTCAGCGCCTTGCCTGGCGTGATCCCGGTGATGCCGAGCACGACCGCCGAGATCAGCGACACGGCCGCGACCACCAGCGCGATGGCGCCGACGCCCGCCAGCACCCGGCCCTGGTCGATCAGGGTGCGCCACACGATCGCCCCGGCGACGGCGTACAGACCCCAGGCGACGAGCCGGTCGACGGCGCAGGCGTAGAAGCGTCGGTCGAACTCGGCTGCGGCACCGGCCGGCGCCGGAGCCTCGAGGACGGCGCTCACGGGTTCATCACCTGGATGCTCACGCCGTCGCCCAGGTCGAGCAGCGCGCCCGGGATCAGCTGCACCGGGATGCCGGGCTGCAGCGCCTCCGACGGCAGGCCGGGCTGCACCAGCACCGTGCCGTTGGTCGACCCGAGGTCGGTCACGACGGCCGTGCCGTGGTCGGCGCCCGACCCGGGCCGGATCTCCAGGTGGGTGGAGGAGATCTCGTGGTGCGGGCTGGTCACCGTCACCAGGCGCGGCTGCTCGGAGGCCGTGAACCGCCGCGCCTCCGGGGCGCGGCCGACCAGCACCAGCCGGTCGACCTCGACGCTCTCGCCGTGGGAGAAGTGCAGCACCGCGACCGGCGTCGCGACGACGTCGGGCGCGAAGGCCTGCCCGGGGATGCCGGGCGGGCCGGCGAACGCAGCGGCGTCCCAGCTGCCGGAGCGGGTCAGCCCGTCATGGTCGTGTCCGGGCGACGGGGCGGCGGTACGCGCCGTGTCGCTCGCGTCGTCCATCGGCGACGGCTCGACGGGAGCCGGTGCCGCCGGCGGGCTGCTCGGGGGCGGGCTGCTCGGGGGCGGTGAGGTCGGAGGCGGGCCGGTCGGCGGAGGCGAGGTCGGCGGAGGCGAGGTCGGCGGAGGTGAGGTCGGCGGGGGGCCGGCCGGGGGCGGCGGCAGGTGGGGCGGGGGCTGCGTCGCGGTCGGCTGGGCGGCGCGCGGCGGGTCGTCGAGGCGAGCGACCCGCACGAGTCCCTCGCCGATGACCAGGTCGACAGCCTCGGACTCGTGCGGGTCGGCTGCGGCCACGACCCGCACCGACACCGCCTCGACGCCGGGCAGCGACCGCTCGACCCAGGTCGTGGCGGCGGCACCCTCGAGCTCGACGGTCTCGGCGGCGGTGGTCAACGAGCAGGTCACGTCGCCGCGCACGATCGCCCGGGTGAGACCGTCGGACTCGCTCACCAGCACGAATCCGGCCACCTGGCGCAGGCCCGCGGAGACCAGCGCGTCGAGCACGTCGTCGGCGCTGGCCCCACCGTCGACCAGCTCCCACAACCCGGCCACCCGCGACGAGGCGGACGGCGCGACGGCCACCACGAACGACGGCGCGAGGACGGCGTACCACTCACCGGGGCGGTAGCTGCGGGGTCGGTGGAGGGCGTCGCTCATGGGAGGGCTCCCAGCTTCTGCTCGAGACTCTCGCGCTGACGCTCGGAGTCGTAGGGGTGATCGGGCGCCAGGCCGACGACGTCGATGACGACGGCCGTGGCATTGTCGCGCCCGCCGGCGGCGACCGCAGCCGCGACCACTTGATCGGCGGCATCGCGGGGGTCGGCCGTGCGAGCGAGGATCGCGCCGATCTCAAGGTCGTCGATCATCCCGCTCACGCCGTCGGAGCACAGGACCAGTCGCTCGGCCGCCGGCAGCGGGAGCAGGAAGTAGTCGGCCTCGACCGGGTCGAGGCCGCCGAGGGCACGGGTCACGACGTGCCGCTCGGGGTGGTGGGCGGCGTCCGCCTCCGTGATCGCGCCCGCGTCGACGAGCTCCTGGACGACACTGTGGTCGACGCTGACCTGCTCGAGCGCGCCCTCGACGAAGCGGTAGATCCGCGAGTCGCCGAGGTTGGCGAGCAGCCACTTGGGCTGACCGGACTCCTCGACGAGCAGGGCGACGACCGCGGTCGTGCCGGAGTGGAACGACGCCCCCGCGCCCGCGGCGCGCTGCTCGAGCCCGAAGCGCTCGATGCGCCGCTGGCACTCGTCGAAGGTGCGCGCGACCTCCTCGGCGCCGCGCGCCGGGTCGTAGCCCTGGTCGGCGAGCCGGGCGAACTCCTCCACCACGATCTGACTCGCGACGTCGCCGCCGTCGTGCCCGCCCATCCCGTCGGCCACCACGAAGACCGGCGGGGCCGCGAGGAACGCGTCCTCGTTGATCTCCCGCACCCGTCCCACGTCGGAGGCGGCGCCGTGATGGAGCTCGACCTGCTTCACCGCTCGACCCCAGGGGTCTGCCGTGGGCGCGATAGCGTGGGCATGATGTCCACCGACGGCTTTCGCTCGCTGGCCGACCAGCTGCGCGGCTGGCCGGACGACCGCCTGTCCCGGCTGCTCGTCGCGCGTCCCGATCTGGCCACTCCCGCCCCTCATGACTCCGGCCAGCTGGCCTCCCGCGCGGCCACCCGATCCTCGTTGCTGCGTGCTCTCGACCAGCTGACCCGGCTCGAGCTCTGCGTCCTTGATGCCCTGGTCGTCGTCGGTCAAACCACGCGCTCCGAGCTGCGCTCGGTGGTCCACGCCGACGCCGACGCGGTCGACCGCGCGCTCGAGCGGCTCGTCGACCTGGCCCTGGTCTGGGAGTCCGCGACCGGTCCGCGCGTGCTGACCGGGGTGCCGGAGAGCATCGCCTCAGGTCCGGGCGCCAGCGGCCTGCGGCCGCGCTCGGCCGAGCCCGCCGACCCCGAGTCGGTGCGTGCCCGCCTGGCGGAGCTCTCCGCGCCGGCCCGTGCCCTGCTCGAGCACGTGCTGGAGCAGGGCGGCGAGGCGACCACCGGCACGGCTCGCCACACGGTGCTGCCCGAGGACGCGCGCACCCCCGCCGAGGAGCTGCTCTCCCGCCAGCTCCTGGTGCCTCGCGGCGGCGGATCGGTGGTGCTCCCCGGCGAGGTCGGGCTGGCCCTGCGCGGTGGCCGCACGACCGTCGACGTCGTCGACGACGTGCCCGAGGTGCTCACCTCCGAGCGGTCGGGCGCCATCGTCGACCGCACGGCGGCGGGCGCGGCGTTCGAGACCGTCCGTCGGGTCGAGCTGCTCCTCGACCACTGGGGCACCCGCCCGCCGTCCGCCCTGCGCAGCGGTGGCCTGGGCGTGCGCGACCTGCGCGCCAGCGCGACGATGCTCCAGCTCGACGAGCCGACGACCGCACTGCTCGTCGAGACGGCGTACGCCGCCGGCCTGGTCGCCACCGGCCACGGCCCGGACTCGGAGCCGGCCTGGCTGCCGACCGACGAGTTCGACCGCTGGAGCGCCAGGACGCCCGCCGAGCGGTGGGTCGCGCTCGCCACGGCGTGGCTCGACAGCCCCCGGATGCCCGGGCTGGTCGGCTCCCGCGACAGCGCCGGCAAGACCTGGAACGCCCTGGCTCCCGAGCTCTCCGGCGTCCACCAGGTCGAGTCCCGGCGGATGACCCTCGCCGTGGTCGCCGAGCTCGGCCCGGACCAGGTGCTGGCCACCGGCACGGGCGTGCCCAGCGTCGTACGACGCG
>WLIH01000241.1 GCA_009702305.1 Actinomycetota bacterium
CTGTGATGCGGGCCTACCTGCTCCAGCGCGACCCGCGTCCGCTGCTCGTCTCCCTGATCGCGCTGCTGCTCGCGGCCGGCGTGATGGTCCTCAGCCCGTCGGCTCAGGCGGTCGACCAGAGTCCGGCCCGCGCCGCGAAGCCCGACTTCAGCCAGACCAAGACCCTGACGCGGACCTTCGAGAACGCCGACGGCACGACGTACTCCTTCCCGAGCCGCGAGGTCACGGTCACCGCCGACACGACCCAGGACGTCCGCGGACGTCAGCGGATCCTGATCAGCTGGACCGGCGCCCAGCCCAGCGGGGGCCGCGCGAGCAACCCGTACGGCGAGAACGGTCTCCAGCAGGAGTATCCCGTCGTCATCATGCAGTGCCGCGGGATCGACGACCCGTCGCTGCCTGCCGCCAAGCAGCTGTCGCCGTCGACGTGCTGGACCGCCTCGGTGGCCCAGCGCTCGCAGATCAGCCGCACCGGCGCGGAGGCGAGCTGGACCCGCGACCTGCTGGCCGACCCGGCCGACCGCGAGCGGGTCTCCGGCATCACGCCGTTCCCCTCCGCCGATGTCTGCCCGACCGCCGACATCGCGCCGTTCTTCACCCGGCTGACGCCCTTCGTGGCCGCGAAGGGCACCGTCTTCCCGGCCTGCGACGCGCAGCACATGCCGCCCGAGGCAGCCGTGGGCGCCGCCTTCCCGCCCAACGAGCTGGCGGCCTTCACCGACACCGACGGCCGGGGCTCGGTGCAGTTCGAGGTGCGCTCCGACGTCGAGAACGAGTCCCTGGGCTGCAACGACAAGGTCGCGTGCTCGATCGTGGTCATCCCGATCATGGGCCTGAGCTGCGCCGCGCCGTCCGTGCCGGCCACTCCGGCCGACGACGCCTGCCGCAAGGGCGGACGCTTCCTGCCCGGCTCGAGCAACTTCGCCAACGACGGCGTCGACCAGGCCGTGTCTCCGGCGCTGTGGTGGTCGGCCTCCAACTGGGCCAACCGATTCTCGATCCCGCTGACCTTCGGCTTCCCGCCCGACACCTGCGACGTGCTCGACAGCCGGGCGCCGACGGGCTTCTACGGCTCGGAGCTGTTGGCCCAGGCGGCCCTGCAGTGGTCGCCGGCGTACTGCCTGCGCAAGGACCGCTTCAAGTTCCAGCTCAACCAGATGTCCGACGACGCCGGGTGGAACCTGATGGAGGCCGGTGAGGGCGCGGCCGCCGAGGTCTCCTCCGAGCACGAACTGCGCGGGAGCGACCCGGTCGGCTATGCACCCACCGCGGTCACCGGCTTCTCGATCGGCTACGTCATCGACCGCCCGGACAACCAGGGGGAGTACACCGACCTGCGGATGAACGCCCGGCTGGTCGCCAAGCTGATGAGCCAGTCCTACCTGGGCTCCGACCTCGGGCGCGGCCACCCCGGGATGGCCGGCAACCCGCTCGGGATCATGACCGACCCCGAGTTCGTGAAGCTCAACCCGGGCCTGACCCAGAACGCCCAGGAGGCGGGGGCGGCGCTGCTGTCGCTGTCCAACTCCTCCGACGTGATCTACCAGCTCACCGACTGGATGGCCCAGGACAAGGACGCCCTCGCCTTCCTCGGTGGCAAGCCGGACCCGTGGGGGATGGTGGTCAACCCGGCCTACCGCGACATCGCGATCCCGACCGCCGAGTGGCCGCTGCTCGACTCCTACGTGCCGCAGACCGAGAACACCTGCCGCCAGGACAACCCGGCCGTCTACTTCTCGCAACTGGCCGCCCCGGTCACGACGCTGCGCAAGATCGCCGAGGCCCTGCTCGACGCGTGGCCCAACGTGCAGACCCGCTGCGAGTTCGACCTGTCCACCCAGCTCTACAAGCTCGGCCGCATCGACCGCCAGAGCTTCGGTGCCCGGTTCATGATGGGCGTGGTCAGCCTCGGCGACGTCGACCGCTACGGCCTGCGCTCGGCTGCCTTGGAGGCGGCTTCGGGTTCGTACGTCGAGCCCGACGACGCCTCGCTCGCCGCCGCCGTCGGCCTGGCCAAGCAGCAGGACCGCTACGGCCCGTTCGTGCTCGACCAGGCCGACGTACGCCGGAGCAAGGCCGCCTACCCCGGCACGATGGTGGTCTACACGGCCGCCAAGCTGCGCAACCTCGACCAGACCAGCGCCGACAAGGTCGCCCAGTTCATCCGGGTCTCCACGACCGAGGGCCAGCGCCCCGGCACCGGCAACGGCGACCTGCCCGGTGGCTTCCTGCCGATCCGCGACAGCGGCGTGACAGCCAAGCTGTACGCCTCCGCCCAGCAGGTCGCTGCGGCGATCGCCGCGCAGAAGGCGGCGCCGAGCGCGCCGCCCAGCCAGGGCGGCGTCGACAACGGCGGCAGCACCGGCGGTGTCACCTCGCCCGGCGGCGCCCTGCCCGGCGAGGACGTGCCGAGCGCCGACCCGTCCAGCGCGGTGCCGTCGGTCCCGGCCGTCGTGGCGCCCGTCGAGATGCCCCAGACTCAGGCGATCGGCTCGCGCACCGCGGGCGGGCTGGTGCCGAGCCTGCTGCTGATCGGCCTCCTCGGCATCGCGATCGCCGGTGGTCTGCGCTTCTTCGTCCAGCCCCCGCGCGCTCCCCGGGGCACCGCATGACGATGACCGAGCAGCGACCCGAGCCCACGGGGGAGGCGCCGGCCGCCACGCCGGGACGCCGGATCGCCACCCGACGGCCGCAGCTGCGGATGCCCCGGCTGCCGCAGCGCGCGGCCCGCGCTCCCCGCCCCTCCGACGACAGCCTGAGCGTGGTCTCCACGGCGTTCACCATGGTGGCGATCGTCTGCTTCTGGATGCTCGCGCAGATGCTCGTGCTCGGCGACGTCTCGCAGGCCCGCTCCCAGGACCTGCTCTACGACGAGTTCCGCACGCAGGTCGCCTCCGGCACGGCGCCGGTCGGCCCGATCGTCCCGGCCGGTGACCCGGTCGCACTGCTGACGATCCCGGCGATCGGTCTCGAGCAGGTCGTCGTCGAGGGCACCGCGTCCGGCGACACGCTGGCCGGCCCCGGTCACCAGCGCAACACCGTGCTGCCCGGGCAGGAGGGTGCCGCGGTCGTGGCCGGTCGCGCGGCGACGTACGGCGCGCCGTTCGGTCGCCTCACCGAGCTGAGCCCCGGCGACACGATCACCGCCGTCATCGCGCAGGGCACGACCACCTTCGAGGTGCTCGACGTCCGCCACACCGGCGACCCCTTCCCGCAGCCCCGCGCCGACGGCGTGGCGAGGCTGACCCTGGTGAGCGCCGAAGGCTCCGGGGCCTTCGCCTCGCTCACCCCCGACGAGGCCGTGTACGTCGACGCGGAGGCCACCGAGGCCTTCCCCGCGCCGGCGGGACGCCCCTCGGCGATCCCCGAACCGGAGGCCGTGATGGCGACGGACCCAGGCGCACTCCCGCTCCTGGCCCTGCTCCTCGCGCTCCTCCTGGCGTTGACCCTCGCGGTCATCGCAGCACGCCAGCGCTGGTCGACAGCACTGGTGTGGGTGGTGGCCAGTCCGCTGGCCGTCGCCCTGTCCTGGGCCACGACCGACGAGGTCATGCGACTGCTCCCGAACGTGATGTGACTCCCGAGATGACCCCTCGTCACTCGTCCCCACCGAAGAAGAAACCGAACAGGAAGCGAATCGAGATGTCTGTACGCACCCCGCTCCACCGCCGGCTGAGTGGCCTGGTGGCCGTGGCCGTGGCGAGCTCCGCGCTCGCCCTGGTGGCGGCTCCGGCGCACGCTGCCACCGACGCCGACGACACCACCTTCACCCCCGTCGCGGCCGACCTGATCGGTGTCGGATCCGACACCAGCCAGAACGCCCTCAAGCGTCTGGCCGAGGGCTACAACGCGACGAACCCCACCGTGAAGGTGGCGACCTTCGCCGCGACCGGCGGTGGCACGATCGCGCTCCCGACGGCCGCGATCAACCGCCCGAACGGTTCGGGCGCCGGCAAGGCCCTGCTCTACGGCTCGGCCAACAACACCGACGTCGACTTCGCCCGCTCGTCCTCGGCGCAGAGCGCTGCCGAGACCCAGGCCGGTCTGCAGAGCTTCCCCTTCGCCCTCGACACGCTCGTGCTCGCGGTCTCCGGCACCGTCGCGTCCAACGCGCCGACCACCATCACCCCCGCCCAGATGGTCAGCATCTACAAGGGCGACGTCACCAACTGGTCGCAGATCGGTGGCAAGGACGGCGTCATCGCCCCGAAGATCCCGCAGGCCGGCTCCGGCACCCGCAGCTTCTTCGTCGCGCAGCTCAAGGCCGCCAACGGCGGCGTCGACGTGACGCTGGCCAAGAGCGTCGCCGAGGTCCAGGAGCACGACGACACGGCGATCAAGAACGACGCCAACGCCGTCGCGCCGTTCTCGGAGGGCCGCGCCGGCCTGCTCGGCGCCACCCTGCGTCTCGAGACCGGCTTCCGTGCCGACCGCGCGCTCTACAACGTGGTGCGCGGCACCGACATCGCCCTCCCGGCCGTCCAGGCCGTCTTCGGCGAGAGCGGCTTCGTCTGCTCGACCGCTGCCCGCCCGCTGATCGAGGCCGCCGGCTTCAAGCAGCTCGCCACCTCGGCCCGCGGCGGCGTCTGCGGCTCGCAGACCCAGTCGGCCACGACGAACTTCACCCTCAACCAGGCCGTCGTCACGACGACCGCGCTGAGCGTCACCAGCACCGCGGCGAACTCCGCCACGCTGACGGCCGTCGTGTCGGGCAGCACCGCCCCCTCGGGCACCGTGACCTTCAAGGAGGGCACGACCGTGCTCGCCGCCAACGTCCCGCTGACCTCCGGTCAGGCCGTCTACACGGCCTCGGGCGCCACCGCCGGTGCGCACACCTACACCGCGCAGTTCGTCCCCGCCCAGGGCTCGCAGTTCGAGGGCTCCTCGGACGAGGCGACCGGCTCGGTCAAGACCTCGTCGTCGATCGACGCGGCGTTCCCGAAGTCGGTCAAGAAGGGCAAGGCGGCCTCGGGCACGATCACGGTCGCCGCTGCGGGCTCCTCGACCTCGCCCACCGGCACGGTCACGATCACCCAGGGCTCGACCACCGTCGCCACCAAGACGCTGGTCAACGGCGCCGTCAAGGTCAAGCTGCCCAAGCTGACCAAGAAGAAGACCACCTTCACGATCACCTACTCCGGTGACGACGCGGCGGTCGGCTCCACCACCAAGGTCACGATCAAGACCACCAAGTAGTACCTGCGTCACCGAGGTGGCCGGCGTCCGCCGCGACCGGCGTACGCCGGCCACCTCGCTCCACCGCACCACCCCGCCGAACCGGAAGAGCTCCCATGGCCACCGAGACCACGAC
>WLIH01000242.1 GCA_009702305.1 Actinomycetota bacterium
GATTCAGAGTGCCATTGGTGAAGCGTTCGTAGTGGCCAAGATCGAGGTCCGTTTCTGAGCCATCGTCAAGAACGTAGACTTCGCCGTGTTGAAAGGGGCTCATCGTGCCAGGATCGACGTTGAGGTACGGATCCAGCTTCTGCATGGTGACGCGCAGACCACGCGATCGCAGCAGACGACCGAGGCTCGAGGCGGTGAGCCCCTTGCCGAGAGACGAGGCGACGCCTCCGGTCACGAATACATGCTTGGCCGGCGTCGAGTTCCTCACGGAACTCCATGCTAGTCCAGATCGGCCGGCTTCACGCACCGCGACCCGCCATCGGTGACGACCACCACTCCGGATCGCCACCCGACTCGCACGCTCGGATGCTGGATCAGCCCAGGGCTCGCGACGGGTGGGCGACCTCGAGCAGCTCGCGAGCATGCGCCAGCGCGGTGTCGGAGTCCTCGAGCCCGGCGAGCATCCGCGAGAGCTCACGCTCACGGGCCGCGTCGTCGAGCACCGTGAGGCCCGAGCTGGTCACGCTGCCGTCGCTCGACTTGGCCACGACGACGTGCCGATCGGCGTACGCCGCGACCTGCGGCAGGTGGGTGACCACGAGGACCTGGGCGGTGCACGCCAGCCTCGCGAGCCGGCGCCCGACCTCGACCGCCGCGGCGCCGCCGACGCCGGCGTCCACCTCGTCGAAGACGAACGTCGGGACGGGGCTGGTGCCTGCGAGCGCGACCTCGAGGGCCAGCATCACGCGCGACAGCTCGCCGCCGGAGGCGCCCTTGTGCAGCGGCCTCGGCTCGGAGCCGGTGTTGGCAGCGAGCAGCAGCTCGACCTCGTCGAGCCCGGAGGGCGCGAAGCGCAACCAGCGCTCCCCCACCCGGAGCGGACCCGGCTCGCCGCCCGTCGGCGCGTCGACCTCGTGCTGTCGCACGTCGATGGCGAGGCGGGCGTGCGGCATCGCCAGCAGCGCCAACTCCCCGGTGACCTCGTGAGCCAGGCGTACGGCGGCCTCGGTGCGGGCCTCGGACAGCCGGGCGCCGGCCTCGGCCAGCTCGGCACGCAGGCGCGCCTGCTCGGCCCGCAGCACGAGGATCCGGTCGTCGGTGCCGTCGAGGTCCAGCAGGCGTTGGGAAGCCTCCTGCGACCACGCCAGGACGGCATCGATCGTGTCGCCGTACTTGCGGGTGAGGGCGGTCAACGCCGCCCGCCGGTCCGACACGGTCGCGAGGCGGGCGGGATCGGTCTCGATGCGAGTGGCGTAGGCCGCGACGTCGGCGGCGACGTCGGAGAGCAGGTAGGTCACCTCGGCCAGGCGATCGGCGAGCGCGCCGGCCTCGGCGTCGTGCTCGCGCACCCCGTCGAGCGCGGATCGGGCCGCGGACGTGGTGGCGAGGGCATCGGGGTCGTCGCTGTCGCTCGACAGTGCCTCGCGCGCCTGCTCGGCAGCGGTGCGCAGGGTGTCGGCGAACCCGAGTCGACCCTCCTCGGCGGCCAGCGTCTCGTCCTCGCCCGGCTGCGGGTCCACGTCCTCGATCTCGCCGAGCCCGAAGCGCAGCAGGTCGGCCTCGCGGGCGCGCTCGCGAGCCGTCTCGACGACCTCGACGAGCTCGGACTCGACCGCGCGCAGCTCGTCGTACAGGCTCCGGTAGGCGGCACCGACTTCGCTCAGCGCGGCGCCGCCGAAGCGGTCCAGGGCGCTGCGCTGCGCGCGCGGCTGCAGCAGCCGGTGCTGATCCGACTGCCCGTGCACCGCGACGAGCGGCTCGGCCACCTCCACCAGCGTCGAGACCGGCACCGAGGCACCGCCGACGAAAGCCCGGGAGCGACCCTCGGCCGACACGTTGCGGGCCAGCACGACGCGGTCGTCCTCGACCTCGCCACCGGCGTGCTCGACGGCTGCGGCGAAGTCGCTCAGTCCGGCCGTGCTCACGACCCCCTCGACCCGGGCCGACCGGGCGCCGGAGCGGACGGCACCACTGTCGCTGCGGCCACCCAGGAGCAGACCGAGTGCCGTCACGATCATCGTCTTGCCGGCACCGGTCTCGCCCGTGATGACCGTCAGGCCCGGTCCGAGCTCGAGGGTCGAGGAGTCGATGATGCCCAGCGAACTGATGCGGATCTCCTCAAGCACGGTGCTCACCGCCGCCCGACTCGGAGCGTCGACGGCGTTCGGCCGAGCCGCGCCAGCCCTCGACCGGCAGCCCGAACTTGGCGACCAGCCGGTCGGTGAACGGCGCTTCGTGCAGCCGCACCAGCCGCATCGGATGGGTGCCGCGTCGCACCTCGATCCGCGCACCCGGAGGCAGGTCGACCGCTCGGCGACCGTCGCACCACAGCACTCCGGCTCCCTCCGTGCGGGCCAGCACCTCGACCGCCAGGACCGACGTCGGCGCGACGACCAGCGGCCGGGCGAAGAGGGCGTGCGCACTGATCGGCACCAGCAGGAGGGCCTCGACGCTCGGCCACACGATCGGCCCACCGGCGCTGAAGTTGTAGGCGGTCGAGCCTGTCGGCGTGGCACACACGACGCCGTCGCAGCCCCACCGGGACAGCGGTCGACCGTCCACCTCGACGACGACCTCGAGCATCCGCTGCCGGGCGGCCTTCTCCACACTGGCCTCGTTGACGGCGAAGGTGCTCGTCACGAGCTCGCCGTCACGGAAGACCCGGACCTCCAGCGTGAGGCGGTCCTCGGCGGTGTAGCGCCGGTGCACGATGGCGTCGATCGTGGAGTCGACGTCGTCGTACTCCGCCTCGGCCAGGAAGCCCACGTGTCCGAGGTTGACGCCCAGCACCGGAGTGCCGCTGGCATGGGTGATCTCCGCGGCACGCAGGATCGTGCCGTCGCCGCCGATCACCAGGGCGAGCTCGCACCCGCGACAGGCCTCGCCGCCGTCGTCCGCGACCACCTCGATCGCAGGGTCGTAGGCAGCCGGGTCGATCCCCAGATCGGTGGCCTCGCTCGCGAGCAGGCGGACCACGATCCCGTGACCGGTCAGCGCCGCGCAGGAGGCCAGCGCGACCTCGCGGGCCTCGGCGCGACCGGTGTGGGCGAGCACCAGGACGCGACGCATCGCGTCGGGGGCCGGGGCGGCGGGCTCGGTCATGGGTCCACCCTCTCACCGGAGTCCGACAACGGATCGGCGGTGCTCACGACCCTGTGGATCTCCTCGGCGTCCACCGATGCCGGGGCCCGGCGCAGCCAGAGGAAGAACTCCACGTTGCCCGACGGACCGGGCAACGGACTGGTCGTGACCATCTGCGCTCCCCAGCCTCGACGCGCGGCGGCCGCGGCCACGGCGTTGACCGCCTCGGCACGCAGCTCGGGATCCCTGACCACTCCGCCCTTGCCGACGCGCTCCTTGCCGACCTCGAACTGAGGCTTGACCATCAGCGCGAGGTCTCCGTCGGATCGGGTGACCGAGATGATGGCGTCGAGCACGAGCTCGAGGGAGATGAACGACAGATCCCCGACGACCACCTCGACCGGCTCGCCGATCAGGTCGAGGCTCAGCTCGCGGATGTTGGTCCGGTCGTGCACCCGGACCCGCGGGTCCTGGCGGATCGGCCACGCCAGCTGGCCGTACCCGACGTCGACGGCCAGCACCTCCGCCGCCCCGGCCCGCAGCAGCACGTCGGTGAAGCCTCCCGTCGACGCGCCCGCGTCCAGGCACCGACGACCCGACACCGTGAGACCGCGCGGCCCGAACGCCGCCAGCGCGCCCGCCAGCTTGTGGCCACCGCGGGAGACGTAGTCGGGTCGATCGCTGTCCTCGAGCACCACGATCGCGACATCGGTGGTGACGCCGGTGGCCGGCTTCGACGCGGCAGCCCCCGACACCCGCACGCGTCCGGCGGAGATCAGCTCGCTCGCGTGGTCGCGCGAGCGAGCCAGGCCACGGCGGACCAGCTCGGCGTCGAGGCGAAGGCGTCGGGGCGGCACGCGATCAGGCGGGCTCGTCGACAGGCCGGGCGTCCAGCGCCCGGCGCAACTGCTCGTGCGCCGCTTCGAAGACCGCCAGGTGCGACTCCAGGGGCTGATCGCCGAGCTCCGCGACCGCGTCGACGACCGCGTCGACGGCCGCAACCCCGGTGCGCTCGATCGCCGAGCTCTCGACGTCGTCGAGGCCATCGGCACGATCATCCAGCACGTCCAGGTCCCGGCGCTCGTCCATGGTGGGAGGCTATCGCGCCGGGGCGTCCGCGGGCGTCTCGAGTCCCGTCACGTCGACGACGTCGCCGTGCTCATCGAGGTGGCGCCAGCTCGCGACGGCGACCGCTCGCCACCAGTCGCCGGCGTCGCCGTAGCCTTCGACCTCGAGCGTGCCGCCGGAGGTGCTCACCGACCAGCCGCCGCACCGCGTCGCTCCGCCGGACTCCGTCACGCTCGGATGCGGCTCGAGCAGGCCGCGCAGGTCGCACGCGATGAAGGTCGGTCGCTCAGCCACACGCGCCGCGACCAACTCGGTGAGGCCGGTGACCCCGGTCAGCACGAGCAACGAGTCGACCTCGGCGATTCGGGCCCCCTCGATATCGGTGTCGAGACGGTCCCCGATCATCAAGGGACGCGTGCCCCCGACCCGGCGCACCGTCTCGTCGAGCAACGGTCGAGCCGGTTTGCCCGCGACCTCCGGGGTGACCCCCGAGAAGCGAGCGAGCATGTCGACCAGCACGCCGTGCCCCGGAGCTGTGCCGTACGCCGTCGGGATGGAGAGGTCCGTGTTGCTCGCGACCCACCACAGGCCGTCGCGCACCCGCACGGCCGCGCGCATCAGGTCGCTCCAGCGCAGATCGGGCCCGTAGCCGCTGACCAGCGCCTGCGCCTCGTCCTCGACGCCGACGACGACGAGCCCCTCGGACTGCAGAGCTGCCACCAGGCCCTCGGCTCCGAGCGCCACGACCCGCGATCGCGCCGGGATACGGCGCGCGACGAGACGGGCGGCAGCCTGGGCGGAGGTGACGACATCGCCGGGCTCGGCAGCGATCCCGAGGTCGACGAGGTGCGCCGCGACCGTCTCCGGGGTCCGCGAGGCGTTGTTGGTGACGAAGGCCAGCCGCATCCCGAGCTTCCGGGCGCTCTCAAGATGGTCAGGTGCTCCCGGGACCGCGCGCCCGCCGACGTACACGACACCGTCGAGATCGAGCATGGCCAGGTCGTAGATCTCGCACAGCCGGTCCGGGCTCGCCCTCAGCATGGTCGCCTCCCGCGTCATCGCCTCGTCACGCGTCCGACCCTACGATGCCGCACAGTCGCGTCATGCGCTGGTGGGACGCCGGATGAGTCTGGCCGATGCGACCTCGA
>WLIH01000243.1 GCA_009702305.1 Actinomycetota bacterium
ACGCGATCTGCTGGCCCTGGCTGAGCTGGTGGCGGCTGCGCTCCAGCGCCTCCCGGGCCGCGCGCTGCTCGTCGTACGGCGTGATGCGGTGCAGCCACTGTCCGAGGGCCGCTGCCTCCTCGGGCAGCCGGCTCCAGCTGCACAGGCCCCACACGCCCGTGCCGTCGGGGCGCACGAAGTAGGTCTCGACGTTCTGCTCCCCGGCCACGTCGGTGTGCATGTGCGCGAGGTGCACCTCGAGGTGCTGACGGCCGAGCTCGTCGAGGGTGTCGGCGACCCGCAGGCCCGGCATGGAGGAGGGGTCACGTCCGAGGATCTCGGCCATCCGGGCGTTCGCATACGTCGTGACGCCGGCGTCGTCGAAGATCCAGAGGCCGTCGGCGCTGGCCTCGATCAGCCAGCGGAACAGCTCCGGAGGCTGGTCCATGGGGTCTCCCTGTCCTGAGTCAGCCCATCATCCACGGCTGGGGCTCTGGATGGTGCGGATTCGGGCGAAGCCCACGTCAAGGGCTGGGCGAGGTCAAGCCAGGCCAGGATCAGGCCAGGGCGATGACGAGGCCGACGACACCGGGCAGCGTGCCGAGCAGCACCCACGGGGTGAGCGGGGAGCGCCGGTGGATCGCGAAGCCCGCGGCCACGGCGAGCACGCCGAACACCGCCGCGATGATGTTGAGCCCGATCCGGGCGGCCGGCTGGTCGTCGCCGATGAAGAGGGTCGAGATCATCAGGCCGGCCGAGAGGTGCAGGATCGTGGTCACGACCAGCACCGAGACCACCCACTGCTGCACGCGCGTGGTCTCCCGGCTCGTCGGTCGCTGCGGCGGGTTGGCCGGGTCGATCAGGTGCCGGCGGCGCGGGGGCGGCTGCGGCAGGGTCATGACCCCATCCTCCCTGACGGGCGGCTGCGGTTGTCGGGCAGGGACGCCCCCGGTCAGCGGCCTCGGACGGCGACGAGGGTGATGGAGCGCCCGGGGTAGGACAGGGTGAAGCCGGTCTTGGACACGGTGGCGTCGGGACGCCGGACGATGCCCTTGCCGGCGTACTGGTAGACCCGGGCCGCCGGGGCGTGCGGGAAGCCGCGCAGGGTCAGCGGCGCCGACACGGCACCCGCGCCCTTGTTGACGATCAGCACGGTCAACGGGCCGGTGGCGCCGGCGCGGGCGGCGTACACCGCGACGCGGCCCTGGTCGCTGCTGGTCGCCGCGACGCCGAGGTCGCCGAAGCGGGCACCCTGGCCGTCGTAGTTGCGGTACATCCGGAACGCCTGCTCGGGCACGGGCGAGCGGTCCTCGGGCCAGTAGGTCGCGAGGTCGAGGCCCTCGCGTCCGAAGATGCCGAGGGTGTCGGCCTGGATGACGTTCTGCAGGCGGCGGTCGGAGGTGACGTCGAGACCGAGGTTGTACTCCGTGACGGCGAGCTTGGTGCCGGGGTAGTTGTCCTCGACCAGGCGGCGCATCCGCGGGATCAGCTGGATCCGCTCCTCGATGTAGGACGGGTCGACGTAGGAGGGGTCCCACAGCGGGCGGGTCACGTTGGTGGCCGGCGCGTAGGCGTCCCCGGAGGCCTGCGGGTAGTAGTGCCAGTCGAAGTAGTCCAGGTGGCGCACCCCGGTGCGCTGCTCGAGGGCGGCGAACTGCTGGAGGTACCACGACGCCAGGTCGGTGCCGCCGTGGTCGGCGCGGTCGGGCGACTGCGGCGTGCACGCCCGCTCGAACGGATTGTCCTGGCCGGAGCAGAAGTAGCTGATCCAGCCCCACTCCGAGGGGCCGAGCACGTCGGCCGTCGGGTCGGCGCTCTTGACCGCCTGGGCGACGGCGCTCGCGCGCTGCCAGAGGTCGTCGAAACCGAGCGGCTGCTGCTGGAAGGAGCGATGCGTGTCGGCCCACAGGCCCGGCTCGTTGCCGAGCGCGTAGATGCCGACGCCGCCGTGAGCCGCGTCGCCGTAGGTGCTGACCAGGCTCTGCACCCACTGGCGGTTGAAGGTCGCGCCGACGGCGAGGCCGGCGTTCCTCGGGTCGACCGGCGGACTGGTGACGACCCGACCGCCGACGACACCGTTGCCGCAGTCGGGGTTGTAGGGGTCGACGTCGTCCTGCCGGGGGTACGTCGACGTCGGGTAGCTGCACGATCCCGGCCCGTCGAGGGAGCCGTCCTTGGCGACCCAGCCCATCGTCGGCAGGGTCAGCAGGGTGCGGGAGCCGATCTGCCGGTCCTGCTCGATCTGCTCGTCGACCCCGCTGAAGTCGCGCCCGCTGGTGCAGTAGTCGAAGCGCGCGCTCCAGCAGTCGGAGAAGTTGGTGAAGTAGTAGTTGACGCCCTGGTTGGCCGCGTGGATCTTCCAGTTGTAGGTCTCGGTCGAGTCCCCGCCCCACCGGTCGACCGGCAGGTCGAGGGCCGACGCCAGCGCCCGCGGCGCGAAGTTGAGACCGTAGATCTCCTCGGAGATCGACCGCGTCGTCCGCCCCGCGTCGACGCTGAGGCGCACGGTGCCCGCCTGCCGCTCGATCTCCGGTGCGACCACCGGGCCGCTCGCGGGGGCGGTGGTGTCGCTGCCGCACGCGGGCAGCAGCAGGAGCGAGGCGAGGAGGGCGGCGGCTGGGCGCATGGCAGCACGCTGCTCCTCCCCGGCCGCGGGCGCCACCCCAGACTTCGTCACACCGCTCGTCGATCGTGACGCCCGCCACAACCGATCGTTGTGCACGCGTGCGTAGTCGACTCCTGCTGATGCTCCTGGCCCTGGCCGCTCCCGTGCTCGTGGCGGTGCCCGGCCCCGCCGTCCAGGCGCTGACGGTGAGCGACGGCTCCCGGGCGGCGGCGAGCGGGCTGGTGGTCGAGGTGCTCTCCAATCGGGCCGACCTGATCTCCGCGGGCGACGCGCTCGTCGAGGTCGAGCTGCGGGGCGTGCGCGCCGACCAGGTCCGGGTGCGCGTCGGCGGGCGTGACGTCACACGCTCCTTCGCGGTCCGCAAGGACGGTCGCTACCTGGGTCTGGTGCGTGGACTCGAGCTCGGACGCAACGTCGTCACCGCGACCGCCGGTGCCGTCACCGGCCGCGCCGTCATCGTCAACCACCCCAACGGCGGACCGGTGTTCTCCGGTCCGCAGACCCGGCACTACCGCTGCCAGGAGACGGCGCGCGACGACCGGTGCAACGAGGCGCCGACCTACACCTTGCTCTACAAGTCGAGCGACCCGACGACGACCGACCTGCAGCCGTACGACGAGGCGGCGCCGCCGAGCGACGTCGCGACCACCACGACCGACCAGGGTGTCGAGGTGCCGTTCGTGGTGCGCCAGGAGAGCGGCTTCCAGGACCGCGACCGCTACACGATCCTGACCCTCTTCCAGCCGGGGCAGCCGTGGCGGGCGTGGTCGCCGCAGCAGCAGTGGAACCACAAGCTGGTCGTCACCCACGGCGGCGGGTGCGGGGCGTCGTACGGTCCGGGCGAGCCTCCGCTGCTCGACTACTCCGGCACCTTCGACGGCGTCCCGACCGGGGTCACTCCCAGCTACGTGACCGCCCTGGGTCTGGGCTTCGCCGTGCTCTCGACGGCGCTCGACAACACCGGGCACAACTGCAACGTCGCCCTCAACGCCGAGTCGGTGATGATGGCCAAGGAGCGCCTGGTCGAGCAGTACGGCGAGCTGCGCTACACGATCGGCACCGGCTGCTCGGGCGGATCGATCGCCCAGCACACCGTCGCCAACGCCTACCCGGGCATCTACCAGGGCCTGGTCACGACCTGCTCCTACCCCGACGTGATCACCGCGGGCGCCCAGTTCGCCGACTACCACCTGATGCGGCTCTACTTCGAGGACCCGACCCGCTGGGCGCCCGGCGTCGTGTGGCTGCCGACCCAGATGGCGCAGGTCGAGGGCCACGCGACGATCATCAACTCGATCGTGGCCGACGAGGGCCTCTTCAAGGCGGCGCTGAACGCCGAGCACGACTGCCCCGGCACGGTCGCTCCGGTCGCGGGCGACGTGACGACCCGCTACGACTCCGAGATCAATCCGGCCGGCGTGCGCTGCTCGGTGCTCGACCTGGTGGTCAACCTGCTCGGGCGCCGCCCGCGGTCGGTCTGGACGCCGCAGGAGAAGGCGGTCGGCCACGGCTTCGGCGGCATCCCGTTCGCCAATCGCGGCGTGCTCTACGGGCTGAACGCCCTCAAGACCGGCCTGATCACCGCCGCGCAGTTCGTCGACCTCAACGTCAAGATCGGCGGGCTCGACGTCGACTCGGAGCCGACCGAGGCCCGCATCGACGGTGACCCGCGATCGGTGGCCCGGGCCTACCGCACCGGTCTGGTCAACGAGGCCAACCACCTCGACGAGGTCGCGATCATCAACCACGGCGGGCCCGACCCGGGCATCGCCCACGACTACGCCCACGCGTTCTGGACCGAGGATCGGATGATGGCCGACCAGGGTCACACCAACAACCGGGTGATGTGGTTCGGACCGACCCCGCTGATCGGCGACCTCTCCTGGGCCAACGAGGCGCTCGTGACCATGGACCGCTGGCTCGCGGCCGTGGAGCAGGACACGAGCTCGGCTCCGCTCGCCACGAAGGTCGTCACGGACAAGCCGGCCGACATCACCGACCGCTGCCTGACCCGCGCCGAGCTCAACACCCTCTGCTCGACCTCGGAGCTCCAGGTGCTCCAAACCCGGCTCAGCACGCCTCGCCAGGAAGCGGGCGGCCCGGCGACCAACGACATCCTGTCCTGCCGGCTGCGACCCCTCGACCCGGCGGACTTCGACTTCATGCTGGTGCCGTTCACCGCCGCGGAGTGGGCCACGCTCGAGGGCGTCTTCCCCGACGGCGTCTGCGACTGGACCAGACGCGGGTTCGGGCAGGGCCCGGTCACCACCTGGCTGCGCTACGACGCGGCTCGCGGCGGCCCGGCGTACGGCGGGCGCCCGCTCCCGGCTCCGCCGGCCCGGTCGGGCGCCGGCCTGATGGCGTCGTCGTGGGCGTCGATGCTCGCGGTCGGGCGCTGACCGAGCGACGGGCGATCAGCAGGCGACCACGAGGGAGCAGCGCAGCCGGGTGAGCAGGTCGAGCACCTCGCGCTGCTCGAAGAGCCGCCGCGGCACCGGCGTCAGGGTGTACACCGTGTCGATCTCGGTGAACGCCAGCCCGGTCACCTCGAGCAGGTGCAGGGTGCCGCGGGCGTCGCGGTAGACCACCCGCTCCTCGAGGTCGAGGCCGCGGCGCAGGTTGGTGCGGGAGTGGTGCAGGTCGATGCTGGTCATCTGCGGTCCTGGTGTCAGCCCG
>WLIH01000244.1 GCA_009702305.1 Actinomycetota bacterium
CGGTGAGGTCGCCGTGGGGCGGCGTCGCGATGCCGAGGTCGGAGCGCAGCTCCTGGTAGATGTTGGCGAGGCTGCGCGGCAGCGGCCGCACGTGCGCGTCGACCGCGAAGCTCAGGCCGATGGGATGCCCCGGGGTCGGGTAGGGGTCCTGGCCGACGATCAGCACGCGTACGTCGGCCAGGGGGCGGCGGAAGGCGCGGAAGACATCGTCGCCCGCCGGCAGGTACGAACGGCCGGCTGCGATCTCGGCGCGCAGGAAGCGGCCCAGGTCGCCGATCTGCTCGTCGACCGGTGCGAGCGCCTCGGCCCAGTCGGGGGCCATCAGCCCGCGCTCGACGAGACCGGTCAGCGCGCTCATGGCCCGACGCTATCGCCGGCCGGCTACCGCGACGACCTCACACCGGCACGCCGGGCGACTCCTCGCTGCTCGCCCCGCTCCCGGGGCGCCCGTCGCCGCACTGGCCGAGGGTGACCTGCTTGTAGCGAGCGAAGTCCGGTGAGGTGGCCGCACTCTCGAGATACTCCTCGGGCGGGAGGTCGGCGTAGTACTCGACGGCTTCGAGGAGGTCGGCCGCCGCCGTGGAGTCGTCGGCTGCGGCCGCGCCCCGCGCGAGCGGCACCGCGCGCTCGAAGGCGGCGACGGTGGCCTCGTAGTCGCCGGCGTTGAAGGCGGCGATGCCGGTCACCACCAGGGCGCACACCTCGGCGCGGGTCGCGGTGTCGGCATCGGCCGGCTCGGCGCGGCCCGTCGTGGCCGGTGAGTCGCTGCAGGCGCCCAGCACGAGCATCAGGACGAGCGCGGCGGCGTACCTCACCCGGTCAGCCTAGAGAGTCGGCGGTCGCCGCGCCGCTCACCAGGGGCTGGGGGAGTAGTCCTTGACGAAGCAGCCGTAGAGGTCCTCGCCGTCCTCGCCGCGCACGATGGGGTCGTAGACGCGAGCGGCACCGTCGACGAGGTCGAGGGGAGCGTGCCAGCCCTCGGCGGCGATCCGCAGCTTCTCCTGGTGCGGACGCTCGTCGGTGATCCAGCCGGTGTCGACCGCCGTCATCAGGATCCGGTCGGTCTCGAACATCTCGCCGGCCGAGGTGCGCGTCAGCATGTTGAGCGCCGCCTTGCTCATGTTGGTGTGCGGGTGGCCGGGACCCTTGTAGCGCCGGGAGAACTGGCCCTCCATCGCCGACACGTTGACGACGTAGGCCCGTCGGGCGCCGCCCTGGACGGCCGCCCGCATCGACGCGCGGAGCCGGGAGATGAGGATGAACGGCGCCGTCTGGTTGCAGAGCTGGACCTCCAGCAGCTCGAGCGGGTCGACGTGGTCGACGTGCTGGGTCCAGGAGTTGGTGCTCTGCAGGTCGGGCAGCAGACCGCCCGCGTCGACGGCCGTCCCGTCGAGGTGGGCGGCGAGGGAGGCGTTGCCGGCCTGCAGCGCGAGCGCCGTGATCGTCGCGGCGTTGTGGTGGGCCAGCGCGGTCGGGGAGTCGGGCGACTCGCCGTCGTGGTGGGCGATCGCCGCCGACGACAGCGCCCCCGCGATCGCGGCCGGGTGGGCGTCGCTGATCCGGTCGAACGTGACCATCTCGGGCAGGGCCACGTCGGTGGGCAACGGCGCCGACTCCATCTCGACGAGCTGGGAGTAGGCGCCCGGCGTACGCCGGACGGTCTGGCACGCGTTGTTGACCAGGATGTCCAGCGGGCCGGCGGCCGCGACCTCGTCGGCCAGCGACATCACCTGGGTGGGGTCGCGCAGATCGATGCCGACGACCTTGAGCCGGTGGATCCAGTCGGCGCTGTCCTCCATCGCAGCGAAGCGGCGCATCGCGTCGTGCGGGAAGCGGGTCGTGATCGTCGTGTGGGCGCCGTCGCGCAGCAGCCGCAGCGCGATGTACATCCCGATCTTGGCGCGCCCCCCGGTGAGCAGCGCTCGCTTGCCCGTCAGGTCGGTGCGCTGGTCGCGCTTGCCGTGCGACATCGCGGCGCAGGTCGGGCACAGCCAGTGGTAGAACGCGTCGACGAGGGTGTAGTCGTTCTTGCAGATGTAGCACCCGCGGGGGTTGATCAGCTCGCCGGCGAAGGCGCCGGTCGTCGTGGACACCAGCGGGATGCCGGCGGTCTCGTCGTCGATGCGCATCGCGGACCCGGTCGCCGTCGCCTCGGTCACGGCGCGGTCGTGGGCCAGCTCGGACTCGCGCTTGCGGATGCGTCGCTCGCGCTTGAGCGCCTTGTACATGTGCGAGGCGGCCCGCTTGACCGTCACCAGATCGGGGTGGTCGTCGTCGAGCTCGTGGAGCTGCTCGAGCACCCTCACCGTGATCGCCAGCTCGGCCGGGTCGAGGCCGGGCTGGTCCGATGGCGAGGTCACCGCGTGATTCTAGGGAGTCAACGCAGCAGCGCCAGCTTCGGCAGGTACGCCGCCTGGCCGCGCTCGCCCACCTCGACCTGCAGGATCGCCTGGTTGCCGGCGGTGCCGGTGATGGCCGACTGGTTGGCGACCAGCACCGTGGTGCCGAGGAAGGTCGCGCTGCACGGGGTGTCGAAGGCGATCGCCGATCCGTTGTCGCCGGCGAGCGGCGTGTCGGGGAAGCGGTCGACCTCCTCGCCCTCGGCGCTCAGCTCGACGAGCTGGTTGGTGCCGAGCAGCGAGACGTAGAGGTGGCCGGAGCGGCCGATGCCGAAGCCGTCGGGCAGCTCCATCGGTCCGGACGTCCACAGCTTGGCGAGCTCGCCCGGCGCACCCCCGGGTGCGATCGGGAGGCTGTAGACAGCGCCGTTGACCGGCAGTTGGGTGCCGTCGAGCACCCACTGCTGCGCGATGACGAGATCCCGCTCGGCCGGGCGGTAGCGCAGCCCCGTGGTGCCGAACTCGGCGCCGCTCAGCGCGGTGGAGGTGAACCACTCCTGCGGCGTGCGGTCCTTGCGGCCCAGGCGCCAGATGATCGGCTGGGCGTAGTCGGTGACGTAGAGCGCGCCGCCAGGCCCCCAGGTGGCGTAGTTGGGCACCGCGCCCTCGGGGAAGGTCGCGATCACGCGGAACCTCCCGGTGCGGGTGTCCAGCGTCTGCACGGTCCGCGTCGAGGTCTCGAGCAGCACCAGCAGGCCGTCGCGGGTCTGGTTGGCGACCTGCACGCCGTGGTCGGCGTCGAGCACCTGGCCGGGCACGGTCCAGGAGCGCAGCAGCACTCCCTCGCGCGACCACTCGAAGACCCGCGAGGCCATCGTGCTGGAGCCGGCGATGTAGCTGCCGGCGTACACGCGCCCGTTGGTGTGGGCGTGGACGTACGCCGGGTAGCCGGGGGCCGGCACCGACGAGAAGACCTCGGTCGTCCACTTCGCGACGGCCGGCTCCGGGGCGGCCGAGACGGGAGCCGCGCTGGTGAGGGCGGCGGTCAGCAGCACCGCAGCCAGTGCGGCGAGGGCGCGCCTCACAGTCGGTCCAGGACTTCGATCGCCGCCCGCTCACCCGAGCGCACCGCACCGTCCATGTAGCCCGACCAGTACGTCGACGTCTCGGTGCCGGCCCAGTGGACCCGACCGAACGGCTGGCGGATCGCCGGGCCGAAGCTGACCATCGTGCCGGGCGCGTGGAAGGCGGTCGGCCCGCCGCGGCTCCACTGCTCCTTGGTCCAGTCGTGCTCGACGTAGTCGATGGGGCTGAGCGCCTCGTCGCCGAACATGGCGGCGAAGCCCTCGAGCACCGCCTGGCGGCGCGCCTTGGCGGCGAGCGGGCCGTACTCCCGCCACGTCGCTCCGCCGACGAAGGCGAGCAGCACGCCGGGGGCGCCGTCGCCGGGAGGCGTGTTGTCGAAGACCGCGCGGGCCGCGCCCGAGTCGCTGATGCCGAAGCCGGTCAGGCCGGCCTCGCGCCAGAACGGCGTGGCGTAGATGGCATCGCACTTCATCAGCTGGCCCATGTCGAGGTGGCGCATCAGCTGCAGGCGGCGGGTCGGCAGGCGGGGGAACCAGTCGATGTCGAGCACGAGCGGCGGGGGAGCGGCGACGACGACCCGCTTGGCCCGGACGACGCCACGGCCGGTGTGGACGACCACGCCACCGTCCTTCTGCTCGATCCGTGACACGGCGGCGTCGAGGGCCACGATGTCGCCGAGCGTGCGGGCCAGGCGCAGCGGCACCAGCTGGGAGCCGCCGACGAAGCGGCTCTCCTGCGCCCCGGCGGCGGTGTCGGAGTTGCGGGAGAACGTGCCGACGTTGTCCTCGTTGCCCGAGCAGGCGATGTACCAGAGCACGAAGAGCAGCGAGAGCTCGTCGGGGTCGGCGCCGAAGCCGGGCTGGGTCCAGGACTTGATGAGGTTGCCGATGCCGCTCGCGTTGATGGCGTTGCGACGGATGAACTCGCCCAGCGACATGTTGTCCCACTCCACCGCGCTCGGGTGGGCCCACGGGGCGTCGACGGCGATCTCCGCGGCCATCGAGTCGAGACGGGTCAGCAGGATCGCGGCGTCGGGCAGGATCGTGATGTCCGGCGGGACGGTGCCGGAGTACTCCATGCGACCGGTCAGCGAGGAGATGTAGACGCTGCTGCCGGTGTTGTACTCGAGGAACGTCTTGACGCCCATCTCGGTGGCGAGCTTGGCGATCCGGTCCTGGGTCGGCCCGATGAAGGCGCCGCCCGACTCGATCGTGTGCGCACTCGCGGGCCTGCCCCCGAGGTGGTGGTTGAGGACGCGGCCGCCGACCCGGTCGCGGGCCTCGACGACGAGCACCGACGCTCCGCCACGGGCGACGTCGCGGGCGGCCACGAGTCCGGAGATGCCGCCGCCGACGACGACGACGTCGACCTGCTTCGGGAGGCGACCCGGGCGACCGGCCGGCTGCCGGTCCACGTCGGCGTACGCCCCGGTGAGGGCGCCGGTGCCGAGGGCGGCGCCGCCGGCGGCGGCGGAGCCGATCAGCAGGCGGCGCGAGAGGGCGCTCGCAGCGGGCGAGGGGTGGGTCGGTCGCGACATGCGGCGGCTCCTGGCGAGTCCGAGGTGGGCGGTGTGACGGACCAAACATGAACATGTGTCATGTTTCGGTTTCGTACCCTACACTGCGATCCATGTCGGCGGAACGTGCTCGCGACCACGCGTCGGGGACCCGTCGGATCCCCACCCAGCAGCGCAGCCGTCGACGCGTGGAGGGGATCCTCGACGCCGCCGAGCGGCTCGTGGTCACGCAGAGCGTCGAGGAGCTCAGCACCCGGGCGATCGCCCAGTCGGCCGAGGTGCCGGTCGCCTCGCTCTACCAGTACTTCGCCGACAAGGAGGAGGTGCTGCTCGCGCTC
>WLIH01000245.1 GCA_009702305.1 Actinomycetota bacterium
GACCTCGGCATCGCGACGCCGCCCCACGGCGACCTCACCGCCTGGGCGGACGCCGGGGTGATGCTGCTCAACCGGGTCCTCACGGTGCGACCCGGGGTCTCCGCCTCCCACCGGGGCCAGGGATGGGAGGCCGTCACCGACCGTGCGATCGCGGCCCTGGTCGAGCGCGGCGGTCCGCTCGCGGCCATCTTGTGGGGTCGCGACGCCCAGTCGCTCAAGGCGGCACTCGGATCGGTGCCGTCGGTGGAGTCCGCGCACCCCTCACCGCTGAGCGCGAGCCGAGGATTCTTCGGGTCGCGCCCCTTCAGCCGGATCGACGCGCTGCTGCGCGAGCAGGGCGACCCGGGGGTGGCGTGGGCCCTGCCGGTGGAATAAAGTTCAATTCTCAACTATTGAGGTGAGTATGAACGACGACCGGATGCCGGCCCTCTACATCGGCCACGGGGCCCCGCCCCTCCTCGACGACCCGTTGTGGTCCTCGCAGCTGGCGGCCTGGGCCGGCGACCTGCCGCGGCCCACGGCGATCCTCATCGTCAGCGCGCACTGGGAGTCCGCCCCGGTCAGCCTGTCGGCCAGCGGCGCGCCCCTGGTCTACGACTTCGGCGGCTTCGACCAGAAGTACTACCGGATGACCTACCAGACTCCGGACGCCACGGCTCTGGCCACGCGCATCGCCAAGCTGATGCCGTCGACCGAGCCGGTCCACCAGCACACCAACCGCGGCCTCGACCACGGCGCCTGGGTGCCGCTGAAGATCATGTATCCCGGCGCCGACATCCCCGTGCTCCAGATGTCGTTGCCGACCCACGACCCCGAGCGCCTGCTCCAGCTCGGTGAGCGGTTGCGGCCGCTGCGCGACGAGGGAGTGCTGATCGTGGGCTCCGGCTTCCTCACCCACGGCCTGCCGTTCCTGCGCGACTTCAGCATCGATGCGGAGCCGCCCAGCTGGTCCACGGACTTCGACGCCTGGGCGGCCGATGCCCTCGCGCGCGGTGACGTCGACACCCTCGTCAACTACCGGGCGCTGGCGCCCGGCCTGGCCTACGCCCACCCGACCGTCGAGCATCTCTCGCCGCTCTTCGTCACCCTCGGGGCAGCCACCCGGGCCGACGCCCCCGGCGAGCAGGTCGTCGACGGGTTCTGGATCGGCCTCTCCAAGCGCTCGCTCCAGGTCGCCTGACCCGGATAGTCGACTCGGGGCGGATCGGGTCGCCGTAGGCTGGGCGCTCGCCGACCGCCGGAGCGCCGATGAACCCGACGCAGCACCTGACGCCTCGTCCTGCGCTGGTCGGGCGCGAGGACCTGGTCGCCGCCCTCGACAAGCAACTCGATGCCGTCGGTGTGCGCGCCCTGCACGTGCGCGGACCTGCTGGTGCCGGTCGGAGCCGGACCTGCGCCGACGCGGCGAGCGCTGCGGACGCCGCCGGCCGACGTGTGCTGAGGCTGGCCGGCATCGAGGCCGAGCGGTCCTTGCCGTACGCCGCCGCCTACGACCTGGCCCTCGGCCTCGACTGCGGCGAGTCCGCCCGCCGACACCTGGGCTCCCCCGATGCCGCGCTCGCCCTCGCCGACCTGCTCGTCGACCACCTCGCCGCGACGCCCACCACCCTCGTGATCGACGACGTGCAGTGGCTCGACGATCTCAGCGCCGCCGTGCTGCACCGGGTCGTGCGGCTGTCCTCCGCCGTCGAGGACGCGGACCTCGTCGTGGTCACCGCCGGTGACAGCGCGAGCGCGCACGACCCCTGGCACGACGAGCCGGTGCAGCCGCTCCCCAGGCTCGACGACACGGAGGTCGCCCACCTCGTGGCGTCCCTGACCGAGCTGCCCCTGCGACCGCGCAGCCTGCGTCGCGTCGTGGCGCTGGCGGAGGGCTCGCCCCGCACGGTCGTGGAGCTGGTCGCTGCGCTCGACGTGCACGGGGACCTGCCCGCCCTGCCCGAGTCGGTGCGCGAGCGGCACCTGGCCGAGCTCGCATCCGCCCACCCGGGCGCACGCCACCTCCTGCTGCTCGCAGCCATGGCCGAGGACCGCGACCTCACCCGCCTGGCCGGTGTCGCCGGGATCGGCGTCGGCGAGGCCCGGGCACTCCTCGCCGTGCCGGTGCGCCTGGGCCAGGTCAGCCTCACCTCGTCGGTGCAGCTGCGCTCCCCCCAGCTCGCCGAGGTGCTCGCGGCGACCCCCGACAGCGAGCTGCACGACGTACGCCGCAGCCTGCTGCCGTCGGCCGGCCCGGTGGAGACCCTGCGCCACCGCGCCCACCTGGCCGAGGGTCCGGACCCAGGCCTCGGCGCCGAGCTCCTCGACCTGGCCCGCGACGACGCCGCGTCGGCGCGCCTCGACCGGGCGCTGGAGCTGGCCCGGCTGGCGGGCACCGTGACCGAGGGAGACCTGGCCGTCGAGTCGCTGCTCGTCGAGGCCACGACGCTGCTCGGCCTGGGCCGCGTCGACCACGCGTCGCAGGTCCTGGCCGGGGTCGCGCCGCGCAGCGCACGCCATCGGGCCCGGGCCGCCGCTGCCGAGTTCGTGGTGGCCTACGAACTGCATCCGGAGTCGTGCGCCGCGGCCCTGCGAGAGGCACAGCTGCTCGCCGCCGACTTCCCCGACCTCTCGGTCGAGCTTGCCGCCTGGGAGGTGCTGCTCGCCGGCAGCGACCTGGATCCGGCGCGGATGGTGGCCGGCGCCGAGCGCGCCCTGCGGCACGCCACGGCCTCCGCCGACCCGCGGGTGCTGCTCCTGGCTCGCGGGGTCGGCCTGGTCGCGGCCACCTTCAACGGCGACGCACCCGACCTGACGGCCTTCGAGCGCGCGGCGGCCGCGAGCCCGCCCGTGCACGTCACCCACCCCGTCCTCGACCCGCACTTCGCATGGACCACCTGTCTGTGGGCGCGCGGCGACGTCGACGCCGTACGCCGCCTCGCCACCGAGCGCGCGACCCTGGCCCTCGACGCGGGCGACCTCTGCTACGGCGCCCACCAGGTCGTCCTCGCCTACCTCGCCGCCCGCATCTCGGGACTGAGCGCCGACGTCTCGCCGCTGCTCGACGCCGTGGAGCGCCGAGCCCGCGATCACGGCAACGACACAGCCGACACGATCGCCCTCTTCCTCGCCTATGCCCGAGCTCTCGACCGCGGCGACGAGCCGGCCCGGATGCTCCTCGAGCCGGCGGTGCTCGGCACGGCCCTGGCCGGCACGGCCACGGAGCGCACCCTGCTCTCGCTCTTCGGCGAGCCGATCATCGACGGCTGGCTCGCCACCGGCCGCGCCGAGGACGCCGTGGCCCTGCTGGGCGGACACGTCGAGCACATCGCTGTCAGCGACGTCCGGGAGCCGACCCTGCTGATCCCCGTGGTCGCCGCGGTCGAGGCCGCCGTGCTCGTCGGTCAGCTCGACCGGGCGGCGCAGTGGCTCGAGCTGGTGCTCAGCCATCCGCGCCACGGCGAGCGACCCCAATTGCTGAGCCAGACCCTGCGGACCCGGGCGATGCTGCTGGCCGCGCGCGGCGAGGTCGAGCAGGCCCTGACCGACGCGCGGTCCGCACGCGACGTCGCGGCGTCGGCCGGGCTGCGGTTGCACGCGGCACGGGCCAGATGGAGCGAGGGGCACGTCCTGCGGGGTGCGCGGCGCCGGCTCGAAGCCGCCGCGGCCTGGGACGAGGCGGCCGCGGAGTTCGCCGAGCTGGGCATGGCGCTGTGGCACGACCGGTCGGTCCACGACCGCTCCCGGCTCGGGCTCGACAGTGGCGATGGGTCCATGCTGTCGGCCTCCCAGCGCAGGGTCGTCGAGCGCGCGGCCCTCGGCGCGACCAACGCCGAGATCGCGACCGCCCTCGGCGTCTCCTCACGCACCGTCGAGTCCCACCTCGCTGCGGCCTACCGCAAGCTCGGCATCCAGCGCCGCAGCCAGCTCGCCGCCACACTGCGGAGCCTCGAAGTTCGGTAGTTCACCGGATACCGCCCCGGCGACCGGCCCACGACCATGGGGTCATGCTGCGCCGTCCTCTGCCCCGGTCCGGGCTCGCGATCCTGCTCGTCGCCCCGCTGCTCGGACTGGTCGGTCCGGCGACGACTCCAGCGAGCGCGGCGTCGGCAACGGTCGAGGACACGGGGGCCGAGATCATCCTGGTGGAGCGGGTCGGTCTCGACCTCGCGGCGCTCGACCCGGGTCACCTCGCGCTGGTCGAGGTCGCGGCCGACGGCTCGCACCGCCGTGAGATCGCAGTGCCGGCTGGCGTACGCACCCTCGTCGAGGCCGGCAAGGTCACCGATGTCGTGGCGCTGCCGGGCGGCGAGGAGCTGGTGCTGAGCTTTGCGACCGGCACCGGCATCGTCACCACCATCGAGCTGCTCGAGATCGCCTCCGGCCGCCGCACCGAGCTCGCGACCGGCTGCGGTCGTCGCGTCTCGGTCGACGCCGATGGGGAGCAGCTCGCCTACCTGCAGTTCGACCCGACCGACCAGCTCTGCCATGCCGCCGTGCTCTCCCTGACCTCCAGCGCGGAGCCGCTCGTGACGCCGGCGCGCGACGACGAGATCTTCGATGAGTACGCCGTCATCGCCCCCGACGGCCGGGGCGTCTATCGCCTGGTGCGCTCGCTCAACGAGTTCGACAGCACCCTGAACCGGATCGTCTACTGGGATCTCGCCACCGGCGATCGCACGATCCTGGCATCCGGCGATCTCGTGCAGTTCGAGATCGACGAGCCCGGCGCGGATCAGGTGATCACCGGTGTGACCGTGACCGACTGGTTCCTCTACGACGTGGCGCCCGACGGCAGCGCGCTCGTGACCCGCCAGGTGACGACCTCGAGCAACTCCCCGACCCAGCCGTTCACGGTCGAGACGACCACCGGCACGCTCGGGCTCGACCGCAACCTCAGCGCTATCGACGTCCTCGTCGCGGGCGACCAGCGCACCGCGCAGGGCGGCGTCTACGGCGTGCTGAGGATGTCGCCGCAGGGCGACCGGCTGCTGGCGACCTTCGGCAACACGCTGCCGGAGTTCGACTTCCAGACCGTCTACGTCCGACCCGTCCACGGGTCGAGCGTCGACTGGCGGGCCGTGCCCGACCTGGGCTGGGTCGGCATCCCGTCGTGGGGCTCGACCGCCACCGCGACCCCGCCGGTGATCTTCCTGCCCGGCCTGCTCGGCTCCGAGCTGTGGTGCGACCCGTCGGCGGGATCGCCGGTGTGGCCGGCCCTCGGCGTCTCGGAGTCCTTCGTCCAGCTCCAGGCCGACGGCGAGACCAACGCCTCCC
>WLIH01000246.1 GCA_009702305.1 Actinomycetota bacterium
ACCTGCCCGACCCCGACGATGACGGGGGTGCGCGGGTCGAGCCGCGTGCCGGTGGCGTGGTGCAGGACCGGCCTCCCCGAGCCGGCGCCCGCGCCGTCCCCGGCGGCGAGCAGCTCGCCCAGGCCGGTCAGGGACAGGCTCAGCGCCTCGGCGATGCTGCGACTCACCGACGCGCCGAGCGGACCCTTGACCGGATCTCCGGACAGGCCGGCGTCGAGCATCACCCGGGTCTGGTCGCTGTGCGGGGCGATGCTCACCGCGAGCGCGAGCGTCAGGCCCATCGGGCCGACGCCCTCGAGCACCAGGAGATCGTCGTCGGAGCGGCGCACGGTCCACACGACCTCCGCCGGGATGCCCATGATCTTGAGCTGCTGGCCGTAGGTCGCGCCCTCGACAGCGTACGCCGGCGCGGCGCCTCGCCAGGCCGCGTGCAACGTCAGCCAGTCCGCCTGGAGAGCCAGGTCAGCGACCGCTGCGAGCACCTGGGCCGGATCGGCGTCCAGCACCGTCTCGGCGCTGACGGTGCGCAGGTGCGCGTCGAGCTCGGCCGGCACGACGTGCGCCGGGGCGCCCTCCGGGCGGGCGCTCGGCGGGCCCCCATCGGCCCCCAGCCGCGCGAGGCCCGGCAGGCGACGCAGCGGCTCCGGCAGGGTGCCGATCGCGAGGTCGCGCACCAGGCCGGGCTCCTGTGCCATCAGTCGAACCACCTGACGCACGGGGGTGAGGGCGCGGCGGGCACGGGTGCGGGCGGAGGGTCGGTCCATGTGGTGCTCCTCGAGTCGGGTGCGCTGCGGGTCGGACGACGGCTCACGTGTAGCCGAGGAGCTTGGCTGCAAGGTCGCGCATCACCTCGGTCGCGCCGCCCCCAATACCGAGCACGCGGTTGTCGCGGTAGTGGCGCTCGATCTCGGACTCGCGCATGTAGCCCATCCCGCCGTGAAGCTGCACGGCCTCGTCGACCACGTGCTTGGCGACCTCGACGGCCTGGTTCTTCGCGACGACAGCCTCGGCGAAGAGATGCTCGCCGGCCGCGTGCCGCGCCGCCAACGAGCGGGTGTAGGTGCGGATGACGTCGATCTGCTCGTGCATCTCGACGAGCTTGTGACGCACCACCTGGCGCTTGATCAGCGGCTGTCCGAAGGTCGACCGCTCCCGGGCGTACTGCGCGGCCAGGTGCAGGCTGCGCGCCGCGATCCCGTACGCGTGCGCCGCGATGCCGATCCGCTCGGCCCCGAAGGCGTTGGCGATCAGGGCGAACCCGTTGTTCTCCTGGCCGATGAGGTTGGCCACCGGCACCCGGCAGTCGACGAAGGACAGCTCGGCGGTGTCGGAGCACAGCCACCCCATCTTCTCGAGCTTGCGCGAGACGATGAATCCGGGCAGGTCGGTCGGGATCGCGAGCAGGCTGATGCCGCTGCCACCCGGACCTCCGGTGCGCACCGCCGTCGTCACGAAGTCGGCCCGGGTGCCGGAGGTGATGAAGGTCTTGGCGCCATTGACGACGTAGTGGTCGCCGTCGCGCACGGCCGTCGTGAGCAGGGCGGAGACGTCCGAGCCACCGTCGGGCTCGGTCACTCCGAGTGAGCCGATCGCCTGCCCGGCCAGGGTCGGCGCGATGTAGGTCGTGGTGAGGTGCTCGTCATCGACCTCGACCATGTGCGGCAGCGCGATGCCGTGGGTGAACAGCGCAGAGTGGGCACCCGAGCTGGCGCCCGCCTCGAACCACGCCTCGGTCATGGTCAAGACGTCGACCGAGTCGCCCCCCGACCCGCCCATCCGTTCGGGGAAGCCGACCCCGATCAGTCCGGCCTCGGCGGCTCGCTCGTGCAACGCCCGGGGCACCGAGCCGTCGCGCTCCCATTGGTCCAGGTGCGGCAGCACCTCGCGGGTCACGAACTGCCGCGTGCTCGCGCGCAGTGCGATCCGCTCCGGGGTCTCGAACTCCGACATCGCCAGCCTCCTCCGGCGCTCGCGCGCCACCCTCGAAACAAACAGTACGTCCGGACTGTATCTTGCCAGTAGGGCAACCCGCCAGCCGCCCGGTCCGCGAGCCGACCTGGGATAGCGTGCGATCCCACGCCACGGGAAAGGGGCAGCGAGTGGCCGAGGCGCACACGCGTACGACGGGGCGCCGGACCCAGGAAGAGCGCCGGACCGAGACTCGCACCCGATTGCTCGACGCGGCGGTCGCGTGCCTGCTCGACGTCGGCTACGCCTCGACGACCGTCGCCGACGTGCAGCAGCGCGCGGGGCTGGCCCGAGGCACGCTGCTGCACCACTTCCCCACCAAGATCGACCTCATCGTCGGCGCGATGGGCCACCTCGCCGCCCGACGCATCGAGGAGTTCCGCTCTGAGGCGCAGCTGATCTCGGACTCGAAGGATCGCCTGCACGCGCTGGTGGATCTCGCGTGGAGCGGGCTGCACAGCCCGGCGTTCTTCAGTGCCGCCGAGCTCTGGATGGCGGCCCGCACCGACCTCGAGCTGCGCGCAGCGCTGCTCCCGGTCGAGGCCGTCGCGTTCGCCGACCTCCAGGACGGTCTGATGAGCATCCTGGGTCCGGCCTACGCCGACGACCCGCGCACGCCGACCCTGGTCGGGCTCACCATCGACCTACTGACCGGACTGTCGCTGGCCGCGATGCTGACCGGGGATCTGGGCGAGCGGCACAAGCTCCTCACCCGGTGGAAGCGCGCCCTGAGCGTGCTCTTCGGCGAGCTCTCCGCCGACCAGCTCCTCGAGCCGCGTCCGGGCTCCTGAGCCTCCCCCATCCGACTCAGCCGACTCAGACGACTCAGACGACTCAGCCGAGCCCGCTGCAGCCGTCCTGGCCTCCGGTGTCGGCGAACTGGGCGTTGATCCAGGTCAGCGCGTCCGGGACGAAGGCGACCATCCCGGTGATGTGCTCGAGCCCGGTGTACTGCTGGTAGCGCACCGAGACGCCTCGGCCGCAGTAGTCGGCTGCGAGATCGGCGACGTCCTGGGTGACCACGATGCCGTCGCCGGTGTCGTCGAGCTTGGCGACGGCGAAGAAGAGCGGCGTCGTCGGAGTGCCCGCCCGGCCCATGACGACCTGGCGACGCACGCGGAGCAGCGGCGGGATCGAGGTGAAGGTGCTGAATCGAGGCTTCATCAGGTCGGCGAAGGTGAGTCCGGGATAGGCACCGATGACGTCGCCGATGCATTGGTCCTGCACGGCCGCGACCACGGACTTGCCGTAGGCGTTGGTGTAGCGGTCCAGATCGATGTCGTAGGCGCGCGCCAGGCCGACCAGTCCGAGCGGGATCGCTCCGGCCCAGATCATCGAGCCATCGATGTAGGCGAGCAGGTGCGCGAGATCGGTGGGTGTGCCACCCATGGCTGCACCGACGAGGCGCCGGTCGATCTCAGGGGCGTACCGCGGCGCCTGCTCGGCGGCCCACTCGGTCGCGATCGAGCCGCCGGAGTAGCCGACCATCGCGATCGACGTGCGCGACGTGAGGCCGTAGACGCCGGCGTTGATCGCGGCTCGGATGCCGTCGAGGGTCGCCATGCCGGACTCCCGTCCGGCACCGAAGTGCAGCTCCTGACCCTCGTAGTCCGAGACGACGACGGTGTAGCCCGCCAGCAGGTAGCCCAGCACGGCCGCCTGCTCGGCCGTGGTGACCTGGCCGCCCGGGCCGCCGGCGCCGCTGTAGCCGTAGGACGGGTTGCACTGCACGCCGAGCGCGTCGTAGGCGAACTGGAAGGACACCAGGCGTGGCTCGGCGAACACCGTCGCGATCGGGGGGATCACCGTCGTGACCGTCGTCGCCGCGGCGCCGAGCGTGTCGCGGGTCCGGTAGAGCAGCTGGGTGAGCGTCAGCGGGAGGGCGAGACCCGCAAGGTGGTGGTCGACCTCGCGTCGTTTCAGCACAGCACCCCGGGGCAGCTGGTCCAGCGGGACGCGCCCGGCGTACGTGTAGAACGGGTCGCTGCTCGGTGTCGGAGCGAGCGCCATCGGGAGGGGCTGCGACGCTGCGGCCGGCGAGAGCACGCTCAGGCCGGAGAGCACCAGCAGCAGGACGAGCACGCGGTCTCGGATCCCCATGGATTCGTCCTCACGAGCGTAGAAGTGACGTGAGTCACGACTCTACGGCATAAACCGTCTAACTGGACTGAATCTGTCCGCGGCTCGGGGCGTGGTCGCCGGCGTACGGTGGGTCCACGACTGTGATCCTCAGGTCACCGTCCCAGCCTCGGGCGCGGACGGTCCATCGACTCTGACGAGGACAGCTCACCTGAGGTGGTGCCGTCATGGCCCCCGTCCAGCACCCGCAGCCGACCCGGCTCTCGCTCCGCCCTGTCGCCGACCCGTCCCGCCCTCAGCAGAGCCTGCCGGTCGGCGCCTGGTGGCCCGAGAGCCGGTCGCTGAGCGACCAGCTCGCCAGTCTCTTCGCCCTGTGGCCACCGGAGTCCGGTCGGATCAGCAGGGTCCTCTTCTCGCCGCCCGACTGGGACGACCACCCGCGCTCGGTCGACGTCGGGGGACGCCGCGTCAAGACGGGCTCGTTCCCCCACGACGACACCCACGAACTGACCCTGGCGATGTCGAACGGCGATCGCCACAGCATCACCGTGATCGCCCCCGCCACGACGGCCGACGACGCCGCCGCCCAGCTGGCGACCATGTCAGCGGCCTAGCGGCCTCGCGACGTCATACGGAGCGGACAAGGGGACGTCCCGCCCGTATGACGTCGCGGAGAGGTGCGTCCGGAAATGCCGAAAGCCGCCCGCAGGCGGCTCTCGTTCGGTGGAGCTGAGGGGACTCGAACCCCTGACCCTCTGCATGCCATGCAGATGCGCTACCAGCTGCGCCACAGCCCCGAACCGCTGCTCCCGTGGTGGCGAGCAACCTGCGGAATATTAGCCAACGCCGACTCGGAAGCGAAATCCGGGGTCGGTCACGGCGCGGCGACGCGGTTGTACGCCGCCAGTCGCCACCGACCGTCCTGGTCGACCAGTTCGACGCGGCCGCAGTTGTCCAGGCCGCGCAGTGTGTGGAACGTGTCATCCGGCCAGCCGAGCATGGCCCCCGTGGCTACCCGGATCGCGGCACCGTGGGACACGGCGACCGCGCACTCTCCATCGGCGAGCAGCCCGCTCAGGTCGCCGAGCGCCGCGAGCATCCGCACGCGCACGGCGCTGGTGCGCTCGGCGCTCGCGACGGCGTCGTAGTCGCCCTGGCGGAAGCGGGCGTA
>WLIH01000247.1 GCA_009702305.1 Actinomycetota bacterium
CGGCAGAGGACGAGGCCTTCCGTGCCGACGTGCGGGCCTTCCTCGAGGATCATCTGGCCGGTGAGTTCGCCGGCCTCAAGGGGTTGGGCGGCGCCGGTCGCGACCACGAGGCGCTCGACGAGCGACTCGCGTGGAACAGGCACCTCGCGGCGCAGGGGTGGACCTGCGTCGGCTGGCCAACCGAGCACGGCGGCCGCGGACTGAGTCTGTGGCAGCAGGTGATCTTCCACGAGGAGTACGCCCGCGCCGACGCGCCTGCGCGCGTCAACCACCTCGGCGAGGAGTTGCTCGGACCGACCCTGATGGCCTTCGGCACGCCGGAGCAGCAGGCGCGCTTCCTGCCGAAGATCGTCGCGGTCGAGGAGCTGTGGGCGCAGGGCTACTCCGAGCCCGGTGCCGGCTCCGACCTGGCCAACGTGCAGACCAAGGCACGTCTCGAGGGCGGCTCCTGGATCCTCGACGGTCAGAAGGTCTGGACCTCCAACGCCCACTTCTCGCAGTGGCTCTTCGTGGTCGCGCGCAGCGAGCCGGGCTCGCAGCGTCACCAGGGCCTCTCCTTCCTGCTGGTGCCGATCGACCAGGACGGCGTGGAGGTGCGCCCGATCGAGCAGCTCACCGGTGGCTCGGAGTTCAACGAGGTCTTCTTCACCGGCGCGCGCACCGACGCCGACCTCGTCGTCGGTGAGCCCGGCCGGGGATGGGGCGTCGCGATGGGCCTGCTCGGCTTCGAGCGCGGCGTCTCGACGCTCGCGCAGGTCGTCGGCTTCGCCCGCGAGCTCGACGGGGTCGTCGCCCTGGCCCGCGCCAACGGCGCCTACGACGACCCGGTCCTGCGTGACCGCCTCGCCGAGTCCGCGGTCGAGCTCGAGGTGATGCGGTTCAACGCGCTGCGCGGGCTGTCCGCGGTCACCGGTGGCGACGACTCCGCCGCGGGCGGTGGTGCCGGCTCGATCTTCAAGCTCGTCTGGGCCAACTGGCACCGGCGCCTTGGCGAGATCGCGATGGACGTCGCCGGCGCAGGCGGGCTGCTGGCCCGCGGTGCCGGGGGCTACGACCTCGACGAGTGGCAACGACTCTTCCTCTTCTCGCGTGCCGACACGATCTACGGCGGCAGCGACGAGGTGCAGCGCAACATCCTGGCCGAGCGGGTGCTCGGTCTTCCCCGCGAACCACGACCCACGAGCACGGGAGCCTGACCATGACCGCGACGCGGCCCGAACAACCCACCCCCGACTACGTCGAGGGGCACAACCTGCTGGCCGGCAAGGTCGTGGTGGTGACCGCCGCCGCGGGCGCCGGCATCGGGGCCTCGGTCGTGCGCCGGGTGCTCGAGGAGGGCGCCACGGCGGTCGTCTTCAGCGACACCCACGCGCGCCGCCTCGCGGAGGCGGAGGAGGCGCTGGCCGCCGAGTTCGGCGCCGAGCGGGTCCGTCAGCTGGTCTGCGACGTGACCGACGAGGCGCAGGTGCAGGCTCTGCTCGATGCCGCCGAGGAGTTCGGCGGCGTCGACATCATGATCAACAACGCCGGCCTCGGTGGCACCGCCAGCGTGCTGGAGATGACCGATGAGCAGTGGGGCCGCGTCCTCGACATCACCCTGACGGGCACCTTCCGCTGCGTACGGGCGGCGGGTCAGCGGATGAGCGCGGCGGGCAGGAAGGGCGTGATCGTCAACAACGCCTCGGTCATCGGCTGGCGCGCACAGGAGGGCCAGGCCCACTACGCGGCCGCGAAGGCGGGCGTGATGGCGCTGACCCGCTGCGCGGCGATCGACCTGGCGCCGCACGGCATCCGCGTCAACGCCGTCAGCCCGAGCCTGGCCATGCACCCGTTCCTGGCCAAGGTGACCTCCGACGAGCTGCTCCACGAGCTCAAGCAGCGCGAGGCGTTCGGGCGCGCCGCCGAGCCGTGGGAGGTCGCCAACGTGATGGTCTTCCTCGCGAGCGACTACGCGTCGTACATGACCGGCGAGGTCGTCGCCGTCAGCAGTCAGCAGGCCTGAGCGTGAGTGCCGCGACCCCCGCCGAGGGCGCCAACAGCCGGCGTGTCGAGCTGTTGCACATCGCGGCGGGGCTGTTCGCGGAGAAGGGCTTCAAGAACACCACGGTCCGCGACATCGCCGATGCCTCGGGGATCCTCTCCGGCAGCCTCTACCACCACTTCGACTCCAAGGAGTCGATGGTCGACGAGATCCTCTCGACCTTCCAGGACGAGCTGTTCGCGGCGTACGACGCCGTGCTCACCAGCGATCTCGACGCCCGCGCCAAGATCGAGCAGTGCGTGCGACTCTCCTTCGAGGCGATCGACAAGCACCCGCACGAGGTGGCGATCTTCCAGAACGAAGCGGCCTACCTCGGCACCTTCGAACGCTTCGACTACCTCGCCGAGCGCAACGCCCAGTCGCGCGCGGTCTGGATCACGCTGCTCGACGACGGTGTCCGCTCGGGCGCGCTGCGCTCCGACCTCGACATCGAGCTCACCTACCGCTTCATCCGCGACACGGTCTGGGTCGCGGTGAAGTGGTATCGACCCGGCCGCAAGCTCACCCACGAGGCGATCGCGGCGCAGTACCTCACCATCCTCCTAGACGGGATCTCCCAATGACCGAGGCCTACATCATCGACGCCGTCCGCACGCCGGTCGGCAAGCGCGGCGGCGCCCTCGCCGGCATGCACTCCGCCGACCTCGCCGCGCACACCCTGGCGGCCCTGATGTCGCGCAGCGGTGTCGACCCGGCACTCGTCGACGACGTCATCCTGGGCTGCTGCGACACGATCGGCTCCCAGGCCGGCGACATCGCGCGCTCCGCCTGGCTGGTCGCGGGACTGCCCGACCACGTGCCCGGCGTGACGATCGACCGCCAGTGCGGGTCCTCGCAGCAGGCGGTGCACTTCGCGGCCCAGGGCGTCATGTCCGGCACCCAGGACTTCGTGGTCGCCGGCGGTGTGCAGAACATGTCGGCCATCCCGATCTCCGCGGCGATGCTCGTCGGTCAGCAGTACGGGTTCTCGACGCCGTTCGCCGAGTCGCCCGGCTGGGCCGCGCGCTACGGCGACCAGGAGGTCTCGCAGTTCAACTCCGCCGAGATGATCGCGGAGAAGTGGGACATCTCCCGGGAGGAGATGGAGGAGTTCGCCCTCGCCTCCCACGACCGTGCCCGCACGGCCATCGCCGAGGGTCGCTTCACCCGGGAGATCGCGCCGGTGACCCTGCCCGACGGCACCGTCTTCGACACCGACCAGTGCCCGCGCGAGACCAGTCTGGAGAAGATGGCGGGCCTGCAGCCGCTCGCTCCCGGCGGCCGGATCACGGCGGCCGTGTCCTCGCAGATCTGCGACGCCTCCAGCGCCATGCTGATCGCCTCGGCGGCGGCGGTGCAGGAGCACGCTCTGACACCGCGGGCCCGGATCCATCACCTCTCGGTGCGCGGCGACGACCCGGTCTGGATGCTGACCGGACCGATCCGGGCGACCAAGCACGCGCTCGAGCGGACCGGCCTCTCCATCGACGACATCGACCTCTTCGAGTGCAACGAGGCGTTCGCGAGCGTCGTCCTGGCGTGGATGAAGGAGACCGGCGCCCCGCACGAGAAGGTCAACGTCAACGGCGGCGGCATCGCTCTCGGCCACCCGATCGGCGCCACCGGCACGCGGCTGATGACCACGCTGCTCGGCGAGCTCGAGCGCACCGGCGGCCGCTACGCCCTGCAGACCATGTGCGAGGGCGGCGGTCAGGCCAACGTGACGATCATCGAGCGCCTCTGAGGGTGGCTGGTCGCTGTCGGGATACCCGGTCGACCGGCCAGTCCAGTGCATCGGGCCGACACGACACGACTTGACACGACACACCAGGGTCGTCGCGGACTGCGGTGGAGGACTCCGGTGTCTCGCGAGCCGGCGTACGCCGCTCAGGCGGGCGCAGCGTCGCGTCGGCCGGCGATCAGGCTGATCAGCAGCGCCAGCCAGGCCAGCACGGCGGCGAGCGCCGCGAGCAGCGTGATCGACCACGACAGGTCCATCAGGGCGTCGCTGCGTCCGAAGACCTGGGTGAGGAACGCCAGGTCGCTGTCGGGCGCGTCCCCGAAGTCGGGCATGAAGGTGCCGAAGACGAGCAGCGCCAGCCAGGTCAGGCTCTGCAGCACCGCCTGGACGGCGGTCAGCGAGCGCGGTCGTCCGGCCTGGGTGAAGGCGAGGATCGTGGTGATCGCGAGCGCGATCGCCACCACGAGCGCGACGGGGGCCAGGATCAGGAAGAACCAGCCGCCGACGCCGAAGACGATCCGGCCGAACCAGATCCAGGGCACCAGCACCAGGTTGAGCGGGATCATCCAGAGCAGCGCCAGCCGGCCGAATCGGGTCACGGCCGGGACCCTACGGCTCAGGCGGCCGGCGGCGTCAACCACCATGGACTGGTGTAGGCCACCGCGAGGTCGTTGCACGGATGCCCGTCGGGACCGGGCGTCTCGTTGGCGGCGGAGGGGTCCGAGATCCGCAGCAGCAGCCAGTCGCCGTCACCCCGGTCGACAGGCACGCGCATCCGGTGCACCGGACCCACCCTGAACTCGTCGACCGCGACGACCTCCGGCACGTCGGTGCCGGGCCGCAGCACCTGGACGTGCAGCGTGCGCCCGGGCCAGTCGGCGTCACGCGCGAGGTCGAGACGCAGAGTGAGGACGCCGCGCTCGAGCGGGATCTCCCCGCCCATCCGCACCGGTTCGCCGCCCGGCGCCGTGGCCGTCGCGTCGACACGCAGGCCGGAGGTGCGGGTCGCGAAGAATCGTCGGGCTCGCATCGCTTCCTTGACGCCCTGGCGCGTGTGGCGGCGCACCCACAGGCCGGTGCGCCCCTTGCCCTCGGGGAAGCCCCAGTCGACGCCGTGCTCGTCGGTGACGCCGGTGATGCCCGTGCGCCACCCGGCGTTGAGGCAGGTGCTGAGAGGCGAGGTCTTGCCGTCGGCGTAGCCCTCGAAGAGGTAGTCGTCGCGACGGTTGAACATCTCCAGCGACACGACCCGATCGCGCACCCGGGCGTCGTAGGTGAACTCCTGGAAACGACCGGGCTCGCGGCCGGGGTGGTTGAAGCCGGCGAGCCCGCCGGCGCCACCGTCGAGCACCAGGCCCGGCTCGCGTCGCAGCCAGTCCAGCAGCGGCTGCATCAGCCCCGCCTGCAGCACGTCGACGTAGTGCTCGGTGAACCACACGTTGACGTGACCGA
>WLIH01000248.1 GCA_009702305.1 Actinomycetota bacterium
GACCTCCTCGAGGCCGACGTCGCGCGGGAGAAGGTCGGCACCGTGATCCACGCCCTCAAGGCGATCGGACTGGCCGAGCGCGGCGGGATCGTCGTCACCTCGCCGACGGGTACGCCGTTCCGCGCGGCCGAGCGCCTCGAGCGTGCCGCGCCCGGCCACCCGGACGACGCGGTGGTCTGGGAGTCGGTCGAGGCCGCCGCCGAGGGCGGTGCCGTCCCGACGGTGTCCTTCCACGTCTTCCTCGTGCTCGCCGTGCTGCTGGCCGCGATCGCGGTGATCACCGACTCGTCGGTCCTGGTGATCGGGGCGATGGTGGTCGGGCCGGAGTTCAGCGCGGTGGCCGCCGTCTGCGCCGGACTGGTGCTGCGGCGCCCCCGGCTGGTGGCCAGGAGCGTGCAGCTGCTGGTCTTCTCCTTCGTGTTCGCGATCGTCGTCGTGACGCTCCTGGCGCTGGTCGCGCGGGGCACTGGCTTGGTCGACCTCGAGGAGGTCACCCGACCACGGCCCAACACCGGCTTCATCTGGCACCCAGACCGGTGGTCTTTCATCGTCGCACTGGCGGCCGGGGCGGCGGGCGCGCTGGCGCTGGCCGTGGAGCGCTCGGCGACCATGGTCGGTGTCTTCATCAGCGTCACCACGGTGCCGGCAGCGGGCAACCTGGCCTTGGGACTCGCCTTCGCCGAGGCCGGCGAGATCGCCGGCTCGTTGGCCCAGCTCGGCGCCAACCTCGCCGGGATGGTGGTGTCCGGGTCGCTGCTGCTGTGGTTCATGAAGCGCTGGTGGCCCCAGGTGACGGCGCGCAGCGAGGCGCTCTTCCGCCAGCTCTCCTGACGCCTCAGCCAGGCGGCGTGAGGTAGCGTGCAACGTGGTGCGTAGTGAGCCCGAGCGCGTCGTAGAGGTGGCGGGCCGGGGCGTTGTCGGTCTCGACGTGCAACCAGACGGTGCTCGCGCCGCGCTCGCCGCCCCAGTCGAGCAGCTCGTCGACAATCTCCCCGGCCAGGCCCTCGCGACGGTGGGCGGGCACGACGTGCAGCGCGTGCAGGCCGAGCCAGTCCTCGTCGATCGCGGCGCGGCCCTCGGCGACCACCCCGGTCGGGCCGGCCACGACGGCCACGGCCCGGTCTCCGGTCGACTCCAGGCTCGCGGTCCCGCGACCGCGGCCGCGCCGCAGTCGGCGTACGGCGGCCACGGACCCGAGCCGCAGCTCGACCTCGCCCCCGGGCAGCAGTGACCAGCCGGCCTGGAGGAACGCCGTCTCCACGTCGGTGTCGGCCTCGACCTGCACGAGCGTGTCGCGCCCGCGGCCGGCGTAGAAGCCGAGCACGTGGGCCTCGGCCTCCGCGAAGGCCATCCCCGGGTCGCCCATCGCCAAGCAGGAGTTGGCGCGCTTGTAGAGCCGCTCCGCGGGCGCGGGATCCGAGCGCAGCACCCAGTCGCCCAGTCCCTCGCGATCGATCTCCGGGAACATGACGAACGAGTGGCCCTCGGCCTCGCGGGTCGAGACCCGGTGACGCACCGAGGGTCGCGGCGGCACCGGCTTGCCGGACACGATGTCGGCCAGCGCGATGGTCACCAGCGGCCCGGTCTCCGGCTCGATGGTGCAGGTGTTGGTGTCCCACGCGCGGCAGATGCCGAGCAGGTCGGTCAGCGCCGGACCGCCGCTGGGGCCGGTCTCCCCCCGCACGATGCGGCGTACGACGACGCGCAGGCCGACGACATGAGGGCCCAATCCGTGGGCTTCCGGAGCGTCGGTCACGGCGGGATACTAGGCTGCAACCTGTTCCAGTGCCTGATCCCGGCCTCTCTCGCGATCATCAGTCCTCAGGAGGATTTCGGTGACCTACGTCATCTCCCAGCCGTGTGTCGACCTCAAGGACCGCGCGTGCGTTGACGAGTGTCCGGTCGACTGCATCTACGAGGGCAAGCGGATGCTCTACATCCACCCCGACGAGTGCGTCGACTGCGGTGCCTGCGAGCCGGTCTGCCCGGTCGAGGCGATCTTCTACGAGGACGACGTCCCGGAGGAGTCCAAGGAGTACTACACCGCCAACGTCGGCTTCTTCGAGGAGCTCGGCTCCCCGGGTGGCGCGGCCAAGATGGGCGAGATCGACAGCGATCACCCCTTCATCGCCGCTCTGCCCCCGCAGAACCAGGACCACTGAGCACGATCTCGCGGTCGGTCGGGTCGAGCAGCGTCTCGGCCCGGCTGCCCGACTTCCCGTGGGACCACCTCACGGCGTACGCCGCCACGGCGCGCGCCCACCCCGACGGCATCGTCGACCTCTCGGTCGGCACGCCGGTCGACCCGACGCCCGAGGTGGCGCAGACCGCGCTGCGGGAGGCCGCCGACTCGCCGGGCTACCCGACGACGATCGGCCTGCCCGAGACGCGCCAGGCGTGCCTCGACTGGCTGGCACGACGCCACGGGGTCGTCGGCCTCGGCCTCGACCAGGTGCTGCCGGTCATCGGCTCCAAGGAGCTGATCGCCGCGCTGCCCCTGCACCTCGGTCTGGGGGCCGGTGACCTGATCGGCTACCCCGAGCTCGCCTACCCGACCTACGAGGTCAGCGCGGCCCTGGTGGGCGCGCGCGCGATCGCTGCCGACTCGCTGAGCGCCTTCGAGCCGGAGGCGCCGGCCCTGCTGTGGATCAACTCGCCCTCCAACCCGTCGGGGCGCGTGCTGGCGCCCGAGCACCTGCGCAAGGTCGTCGAGTGGTGCCGCGAGCGCGGCACCCTGCTGGTCTCCGACGAGTGCTACGTCGAGTGCGCCTGGGAGGCCGAGCCGGTCTCGGTGCTGCACCCCGACGTCTGCGGCGGGTCCAGCGACGGCATCCTCGCGGTGCACTCGCTGTCGAAGCGCTCCAACCTCGCGGGCTACCGGTGCGCCTTCGTCGCCGGCGACGCTGCCGTGGTCGGCGAGCTGCTCGCCGTGCGCAAGAACCTCGGCCTCCAGATGCCAGGCCCGCAGCAGGTCGCGATGAAGGCCGCCCTCGACGACGACGTCCACGCCGACGAGCAGCACGCGCGCTATGCCGCCCGCCGGGCGTCGCTGCGCACGGCGTTCGAGGGAGCCGGCTTCCGCATCGACCACTCGGAGGCGTCGCTCTACCTCTGGGTCAGCCGCGACGAGGACTGTTGGGACACCGTGGCCTGGCTGGCCGAGCGCGGGATCCTCGCGGCTCCGGGGGCCTTCTACGGCGCTGCGGGCGCGCGGCACGTGCGGGTCGCCTTCACCGCGACCGACGAGCGGGTCGCCGCCGCGGTCGCGCGGCTCGCGTCATAACGATCGCGTCACGACCGCTCGGGCGGGGCAACCCCGCAGCCCGACCCGGCGTCTGGTGGGTGTGAGCATGGGTGCGCGGTGGGCGAAGCCTGCCCTCGGGGCGGCGCTGCTGGTGGTCGTCGCGTGCTCGAACGCCTTCGGTCGGGCCGAGACCGTGCACAACTACCGCCCCGATCTGCCGCCGGACTCGTTGGTCGCGTGCCGGCCGCTGCCCGACGGGCTGCGTCTCGACTTCCCTCATCAGGTCCGCAGCGACGACGTGGTGGGGGTCGGTGGCGCAGCCCGGCGCCGACTCGTCGTGCAGTGGGACCTGCTCGACGAGCAGGCGGTGCGCGAGCTCCTCGACGCGGCTCTCGCCGGAGCGGGTCTCGATCCAGCGGACGCGGTCGTCGAGCCGCTGCCCGACGGCGGGCCGCAGTACGTCGTCCGGGGGACGATCACCCTCACCCTCCCGGTCGGGCGGGAGTCCGACGACGGCGCCTGCGCCTCGCCGTACACCACCAAGGACTTCCCGGCCGACCTCGAGCAGGCCCGGTGAGCCGCCTGGCTCCATGGCTGCGGGGCGACCGCGCCATCGCCGTGCTCGTCGGTCTGCACCTCGTGCTGCTCGGACTGCTGGTCACCCAGGTGCGCGGTGGTCCGCTCATCGGCGACGAGACGGCGTACGTCGATGCCGGCAAGGCCCTCTCGAACCTCGTGCGCGACCTCGTCGCACTCGGTCCGGTCGACACCCGCGAGATGCGGCTGAGCGTCGTGGCGAGCGGCTGGTTCATGCCGGGGATGGGCGCGCTGCTCGCGCCGCTCTTCGTCGTCGTGCCCGACGCGTCGGTGCTGACGATCCGGATCTATCTGGCGCTGGTCAGCACCGGGGTCCTGCTGTGGGCGGCGCTCGCCGTGCGACGCGCGCTCGGCCAGCGCTTCGCCGTCGCCGTGCTGGTGCTGCCCGGGCTGGTGCCGATGTGGGCGCTCTACTCCTCGGCGGCCTGGGGAGACACGTTGGCCGGCGTGGTCCTCGTGGTGCTGGTGGCCGAGCTCGTGGCGTGCCTGCGTCGCGTGCTCGACGGTGTCGCCCCGAGCCTGCGGGAGGGAGCGCGGCTGGGGCTGCTCGCGATCGCGACGGTCTACCTCCGTTCGAGCACCTCGCTGGTCGTAGTCGGCCTGCTCGTCGTGCTGGCGCTGACGGTCGCGCTGTCCCTGCGGCAGCGGGTGCGCCGGCGCGGCCTCGGCGCGGTGGCGCTCGCCGCTGCGTGCTTCGTCGCCGTGCTCCTCCCCTGGTCGATCGCCGCCTCGCAGACCCTCGGCGGACGGGTGCTGACCACGACGTCGGTGCCGACGGTGCTGGCCAACACGTTCGGCGACTACCGCGAGGGCTGCTTCGGGGAGTGCGACCCGGGCAGCACGATCTGGTTCTCCCCGCTGCGCTACGCCCGTGAGGTGGGCCGCGCCACCGGCCTGAGCGAGATGGAGGTGGCGCAGCAGATGTCGGCGTACGCGTTGCGCGACGTCACCGCGCGGTCCTACGCCGGCGACGTCGTCGACAACACCTACCGCTACACGTCCGGCCCTGCGCGCTTCTCGCGCTACCTGCGCGCTCCGGGCGAGACCGGAGGTGTCGGGCATCTCCTGGTGGTCGGTGTCACCGAGACGATGCTCTACCCGCTGTGGGTGGTCGGCGGCCTGCTCCTGCTCCTCGTACGCCGACGCGGACGCGACGAGCAGGTCCTCTCGCTGGTCCTCAAGCTCGGTCTGCTCGCTCTGCTCAGCCAGGTCTTCGTGCACCAGGCGGGGCCGCGCTACTGGCCGACCGCCGCGCCGCTGCTGGGCCTGGCCACGGTGCTGCTGCTCGACACCGTGCGGGTGCCGGCACGGCTCGACGGGCTCCGGAGCCTGACCGTGCTGCAGGGCGTGGTCACC
>WLIH01000249.1 GCA_009702305.1 Actinomycetota bacterium
ACTGGCCTGCGACCCGACCGCACCGGAGTGCCGGCCAACTCGGTCTACGACCCGGCCCTCGGCGAGGTCCGCGACATGGACCAGGCCACCGACATCTTGGTCGCGACCGTCATCGAGCGCCTCAACCGGCGCGGCCTCACGACCGGCACGGTGCTCTCGAAGGAGTACCTCTACGGCGTCTTCGGCGAGCGGGCGACCCACCGGTGGGAGCCGTCGCCGACCCTGCCGATCACCGAGCACGCACCCGACGTCTTCACGATGAACGCCGTCAGCGCGATGCTCGACGAGTTCGACCCGCATCTGGTCTTCGTCAACCTCGGCGACATCGACCGCTTCGGCCACGCCGACCTCACCGGCACGACGCTGCAGCTCACCCGTCGTCTCGCCCTGGCCGACACCGACCTGCTCGTCGGGCAGTTCGTCGACGACCTGAAGTCGTCGGGGCGCTGGGAGAGCTCGATGGTGCTGGTCCTGGCCGACCACTCGATGGACTGGTCGAGCTTCGACAAGGTCATCTCCTTGCAGGGATCCTTCGACGCCGACGAGCTGCTCGCCGGCAACGTCGTGATCGCCGACAACGGTGGCGCCGACCTCGTGTACTGGACCGGACCCGAGCGCGACCGCGCCCGAGCGGTGAAGCGGATCCAGGAGATCGCCGCCGGCACCGAGGGCGTGCTCAAGGCCTGGGACCGGACGGCACCCTGGCTGCGGTTGGGCCCGAACGCCGGCGACGTGGTGGTCTTCTGCCATGCGGGCTGGCGCTTCTCCGATCCCGACCCCCTCACCTCCAACCCGATCCCCGGCAACCACGGCCACCCGGCGACCCGGCCGATCCCGTTCTTCATCGGAGGCGGGCACCCGCGGGTGCCGCAGGGCGTGACCCGGTCGACCCAGGCGCGCACGCTCGACGTCGCGCCGACGGTCGCGTCGTTCTTCGGGCTGTCCACCGCGGCCTACGAGGGCCGCGCCCACCTGTGAGCCGCATCGGGATCGTGGCGACCGTCCTCCTGGTCGCCGGCGTGCACGCGCAGGCGGCTCCGGCGCTCGCCCACTCCGCCGAGGCGGGGAGCCGGCCGGCCCCTGCGACCGACGTCCGAGCGTCTCGCGGCGAGCTCGGCGAACCACGGACCGTCGTGGTCCGGTGGACAGCGCCGGTCGACGCCGACGTCGTGCCGGTCAAGGAGTACGAGATCCGCATCAAGAGGGTCAAGGACGATCGGGTGACCTCGTCCGGCCTCATCCGGGTGGGCTGGCGCCAGGACTCGGTCGAGCTGCTGCTCCGGCGCGGCACGAAGTACGCCTTCGTCGTGGTCCCCCGTACCGCCGACGGCTACTCCCGGCGCTCGACGTTGAGCAACGCGGTCCGGTCGCAGTAGCGCCGAGACCGCCGCCGGGCCTCAGGCGGAGGCGAGGCGTTTGAGCGCCTTGCGGACCAGGGCCGGGTCGGTGGTCGTCCACATCGGCGGCAGGCTGGCCTTGAGGAACGAGCCGTAGCGCGCCGTCGCGAGACGCGGGTCGAGCACCGCGACGACGCCGCGGTCGCTGGTCGTGCGGATCAGCCGGCCGGCGCCCTGCGCCATCAGCAGCGCGGCATGCGTGGCCGCGACCTGCATGAAGCCGTTGCCTCCGGCCTGGTCGGCCGCGCGCTGCCGAGCGCTCATCAGCGGGTCGTCGGGGCGCGGGAAGGGGATCCGGTCGATCAGCACCAGCTGACAGGTGTCGCCCGGCACGTCGAGGCCCTGCCACAAGGAGAGGGTGCCGAACAGGCAGGTGTGCGGGTCGTCGACGAACTGCTTGGCGAGCTCGGGCAGCTGGGCGTCGCCCTGGGCGAGCGTAGTGAGGTGCGGCAGCCGTTGGCGCACCACTTCGGCTGCGGCCTCCGCGGCGCGGCGTGACGAGAAGAGCCCGAGGGTCCGACCGTCGGCGGCGTCGACCAGGTCGACGATCTCGTCGAGGGTGGCCGCCCCGAGGCCGTCGCGACCCGGCGGCGGCAGGTGGCGCGCGACGTACAGGATGCCCTGCTGGCCGTAGTCGAACGGGCTGCCGACGTCGATGCCGCGCCACGGCTGCACCCCGTCGGAGCCGGGGACGGCGGAGCCGACGCCGAGCCGCTCCGACGGCTTGAGACCGATGCTGGTGGCGAGCGAGGAGAAGTCGCCACCCAGCATCAGGGTGGCGGAGGTGAAGACCACGGTCTTGTCGGCCAGGAGCTTGTCGCGCATCTGGCCCCAGACCTGGAGCGGAGCCACGCACAGACGTGGGGGGATGCGGTCGGTGCCCTCGGCGAGCCACAGCACGTCCGCGTCCGACCCGGCCGCCATCCGCTCGGCGATCGCGAACACGTCCTGCACGGATCCGCGCGCCTGGGCGCGGCCGGCGTCGGCCTCCCCGCCGTCCTTGGACCCGTCCTTCGCCCCGTCCTTCGGGTACGCCGACAGGCACGCCCGAGCGGCGTCGCGCACCAGCTGGAGGGCGTCGCCCAGCTCGTCGGGCATCCGGGTCAGGTGTCCCGCACCGGTCTCGGCCATGGCGGCGCGGAGCGCGTCGGCCGAGTCGGCCAGGTCGTCGGCCTCGCTGCCGTCGACGTGGCGCTGCGAGCGGCGCGCGGCCCGCTCGACGTCGCTGACGCTGAGCTCGTCGGTGGCGGCCTGGGTGACGCGAGCGGTCAGCTCGTGCGCCTCGTCGATCACGACGGCGTCGTAGTCGGGGATCATCGGCACGCCCTCGATGGCGTCGATGGCCAGCAGCGAGTGGTTGGTGATGATCAGGTGCGATCGCTGCGCCTTCTCGCGGGCGAGCTCGACGAAGCACTCCTGCCCGAAGGGGCACTTGCTCGCGCCGAGGCAGTCGCGGTGGCTGACGCTGACCTGTCGCCACTCCCGGTCGGTGTGGCGCGGGGCCGCGTCGCGCTCCCCCGTGCCGCGACCGGTCGCCTCCTCCTCGGCCCAGGCCCGCAGCTCGAGCACCTTCTGGGCCATCGACCCCTCGGGCAGCTGGACGAGCGCGCCCTGGTCGTCGGGGACGCCCTCGCGGATGCGGTGCAGGCAGGCGTAGTTGGAGCGGCCCTTGAGCACGGCGTACGACGTGTCGATGCCGGGCACATCCTTGATCGCCTCGACCAGGCGCGGCAGGTCCCGCTCGACGAGCTGGTGCTGCAGGGCGAGGGTCGCCGTGGCGATCACGACCCGGTCGTCGTTCATCAGGGCCGGCACGAGGTAGGCCAGGGACTTGCCGGTGCCGGTGCCGGCCTGGACGAGGAGGTGCTCCTCGTCGGCGAGCGCGGCGGCGACGGCCTGCGCCATCTGCACCTGGCCGTCGCGCTGTTGACCACCGAGCGCCCCCACCGCCTGCGCGAGCACCTGGGCGACCGGGCTCGCGGCGGGATCGGGGGTGTCGGACACCCGAGAACCTTAGTGGGGCAGCGATGCTGCCGCCGCCGTCGCCCACAGCCGTAGGCTCGCCCGCATGGCAGAACACCTGACGGTGACCACTCCCGACGGACGCTCGCTGGAGGTGCTGGAGGGCGGCGACCCCGGCGGCTTCCCCTGGTTGTTCTACAACGGCACGCCCACGGCCGCCGTGCCCGACCCGGAGACCGAGGAGATCGCTCTCCGGCTCGGTCTGCGGATGATCAGCTACTCCCGGCCCGGGTACGGCGCCTCGACCCCGTGGCCGCGCCCCGGCGTCCGGGTGGCCGACGACGTGCCCGACGCGGTCGCGGTGCTCGACCATCTCGGCGTGGACGACTTCGTGACCTTGGGCTGGTCGGGGGGCGGGCCGCGAGCGTTGGGCTGCGCCGCCCTGCTGCCCGCACGCTGCCGCGCGGCCGCGACGCTCGCCGGGGTCGGTCCCTCGGACGCCGCCGACCTCGACTTCACCGCGGGCATGGCTCCCGAGAACGTCGCCGAGTTCGCCGCCGCGGCCGCCGGTCCCGAGGCCTACGCCGCCCTGCTCGAGGAGGTGCTGCCGCCGATGGCCGCCGCCACCCCGGAGGAGATCGCGACGGCCATGGGCGAGCTGGTCACCCCCGTCGACGCGGCCGCCGTCACCGGCGCCTTCGCCGAGCGGCTGGTCGCGACGTTCCGCCACGCCATCGCCCAGGGCGTCGTCGGCGCGCGCGACGACGGCCTCGCCATCATGGCGCCGTGGGGCTTCGACGTGACGGCCATCCGGGTGCCGGTCGCGGTCTGGCAGGGACGTCAGGACGCGATGGTGCCCTTCGCCCACGGCGAGTGGCTCGCGGCCAACGTGGCCGGCGCGCGGGCCCACCTCTTCGAGGACGAGGGTCACCTCTCCCTCGGCCTGCGCCTGGAGGAGATCCTCACCGATCTGGTCGGCCTGGCCGGCCTTCGCTGACAGACGTCATCAGTCCTCGGAACTGAGCTCGAACGCTGGGGTCTGCTCGACGTGACGGCGAGCATCGTGGAGTATCTCGCCGGCCAGACGGCGCGCCGCTGCGGCCCATGTTTCAACGGCTTGCCAGCGCTGGCCGACGCCGTGCGGGGGTTGGTCGATGCCCGGCCAGGGTCACGCGAGCGAGCCGTGGCGCTGGTCGGTCTGGTGGAGGGGCGCGGAGCATGCGCCCATCCGGACGGCACCGTCCGGATGGTGCGTTCGCTCATGTCGACCTTCGACCATGAGGTCGAGGCCCACGCCCGCGGGGGCTGCTCGAGCTCCGGACATCTGCTGCAGGCACGTCGATGACGGTCCGTCTCCGGGTCGACTGGCCTGATTGCCGCGCCCATGGCCTGTGCCATGAACTGCTGCCCGAGATCATCGATCTGGACGAGTGGGGCTACCCGTTGGTGCGAGGTGATGTCACCGACGCCCTGCTGGCCGACGCCCACGCGGCTGCTCGCGCCTGCCCCCGGCTCGCCCTTCACCTGATCCGGAGTTGAGTGGACTCAGCGAGCCAACTCCGCCGCGACCGCACGGCCGAAGGCGAGGTGACCGGCCTCGGTCAGGTGCAACCGGTCGTCGAGGTAGTCGAGACGCAGGTCGTACGTCGACAGGTACGTGAGGCCGGCCCGCGCGCAGAGCCGGGCGAGCAGCGCGTCGATCCGGACCATCGCCGGCGCCCGACTCGGCGCGGCTGCCGGACCGACGACCAGCGCCTCGTGCCCGTCGAGGCCCGCGACGAGCAGCGCGAAGCCCGCGCGGATCTCGGCGTCGCTCGCCTCCTC
>WLIH01000025.1 GCA_009702305.1 Actinomycetota bacterium
CCCCCCGACTCACTAGCCTGGGTGCATGGGACACGGGCACGGGCACGGGCACGGCGGGCACGCCGCTGGGCGGGCCGAGGACCGCGGCCGGTTGCGGCTCGTGCTGCTGGTCACCGCGAGCGTGATGGTGCTCGAGGTCGTCGGCGCCTTCGTCACCGGCTCCCTGGCCCTGCTCGCCGACGCCGGCCACATGGCGACCGACGCCGCCGCGGTGGTGCTCGCCCTCGGGGCGTCGTACCTCGCCGCCCGACCGGGAGGCCCGCGCTCGACGTTCGGCTACCACCGCGCCGAGGTGCTCGCCGCGCTGGTCAACGCGCTGGTGCTGCTGGTCGTCTGCGGCTACCTCGCCTACGCCGGTGTCTCCCGCCTCGCCGACCCGACGGAGGTCGAGGCCGGTCCGATGCTGGCCTTCGCGGTGGCCGGGCTCGTGGCCAACGCCGTGTCGATGACGGTGCTGCTGCGCGGCAGCACCGATTCGCTCAACATGCGCGGGGCGACCAACGAGGTGCTGGCCGACCTGCTGGGCTCGGTGCTCGCGATCGCCTCCGGCGTGGTCATCGCCGTGTCCGGCTGGCAGCGGGCCGACCCGCTGGCCTCGCTGGCGATCGCCGCGCTGATCCTGCCGCGCTCGATCGTGCTGCTCAAGGACGCCGCGACCGTGCTCCTCGAGATCGCGCCCGGCGACCTCGACCTCGACGACGTACGCCGGCACCTCGCGGAGGTGCCGGGGGTGGTCGACGTGCACGACCTGCATGCCTGGACGATCACCAGCGGGCTCTCCAGCCTGTCGGCGCACGTCACGGTGACCGACGAGGCGCTCGCGGCCCGCGGCGTCGGGGCGATCCTCGACGACCTGTGCGCCTGCGTCGCGGAGCACTTCGCCGTCCGGCACGCGACCTTCCAGGTCGAGCCGCTCAGCCACGAGGCGCACGAGGACCTCGGCGAGGTCCACTGAGAGAGACGCCGGGCCCGACGGCCCCTCTGCCTCAGGCCGCGTCGGCCTCGGCGGCGGCCTTCAGCTTGACCAGGGTGGCCTCGATGGCGCGCTGGGTCTTGCTGGCGAGCAGCAGGCGCAGGACCGCGCGGCCCGGGCCGGGCCAGCGGCTGATGTCCCAGGTCTCGGTGACCTTCGTCGAACCGTCGGCCTGCGGCTCCAGCTCGTAGCGCCAGCGGTGCGGGGCCTTGTGGCGCCAGGCGATCAGCCGGTCCTCCTCGAGCTCGACCACGGTGTTGGCGGTCTGGTACGACGCGCCCATCTTCATGCCCATCCCGAACTCCGAGCCCAGCACCAGCCGATCCGGGCCGGAGACGGCGTCGCGGACGTTGCCGGAGCCGTCGATCCGGCTGTGCTGCCGGGGGTCGGCGAGGATGTCGAAGATGGTCGCCGCGGGGGCGTGGATCGTCGTGCTCGCGCTGACGGGCTGGGAGGTCATGACCCGACTCTAGGCGGGGTGACCCGCCTTGGAGCCGGACCGGCCGGGGAAGTACGGTGAACGCACCGACAGTGTGTCCTAGGTCACTCGCACGCCACCCCTGTGCAGTGACGCGAAGGAGTGGCCCGATGACCGACCCCGTGACCGACCCGGCAGCCCGTCCCAGGATCGAGTGGCACGCGCCCACGGCCGAGCCCGAGCTGATCCAGCTGCTCACGCCCGAGGGCGAGCGGGTCCACCACCCGGTCTTCGACCTGGACTTCTCCGCCGAGCAGCTGCGCGGCTTCTACCGCGACATGGTGCTGACCCGGCGCATCGACACCGAGGCCACGGCGTTGCAGCGTCACGGCGAGCTCGGTCTCTGGGCCCAGCTTCTCGGCCAGGAGGCGGCGCAGATCGGGGCCGGTCGCGCGCTGCGGGCCCAGGACCACGTCTTCCCGACCTACCGCGAGCACGGCGTCGCCTGGTGCCGCGGTGTCGACCCGCTGCGGCTGCTCGCGATGTTCCGCGGCGTCGACCAGGGCGGCTGGGACGCCGACGAGCACCACTTCGGTCTCTACACGATCGTGATCGGCGCGCAGACCCTGCACGCCACCGGCTACGCCATGGGCGTGCAGCGCGACGGCGCGGTCGGCACCGGTGATCCCGACCGCGACACGGCGGTGGTGGCCCACTTCGGCGACGGGGCGTCCAGTCAGGGCGACGTCAACGAGGCGTTCATCTTCGCGGCGTCCTACAACGCGCCGGTCGTCTTCTTCTGCCAGAACAACCAGTGGGCCATCTCGGAGCCGATCGAGCGGCAGAGCAAGATCCCGCTCTACCAGCGCGCGCAGGGCTTCGGCTTCCCCGGCCTCCGCGTCGACGGCAACGACGTGCTGGCGACGTACGCCGTCATGCAGGCTGCGCTGCAGCGCGCCCGCGACGGTGAGGGGCCGACGCTGGTCGAGGCCTACACCTACCGGATGGGCGCCCACACGACCACCGACGACCCCACCCGCTACCGGCTCTCGGCCGACGTCGAGCACTGGAAGCTCAAGGACCCGATCGCGCGCGTGGAGGTCTACCTGCGGCGCAACGGCTTGGCCGACGACGACTTCCTCGCCGACGTGCAGGCCGAGGCCGACGATCTCGGGGTCACGCTCCGCGAGGGGTGCAAGGCGATGCCGGATCCCGAGCCGTTGAGCATGTTCGAGCACGTCTACGCCGAGATGACCGACGAGCTGCGCGAGCAGCGCGACGGCTACGCCGACTACCTGGCGTCGTTCGAGGAGGTCGGCCGATGAGCGCCACCACGCAGCGGATCACCCTCGCCAAGGGCCTCAACATGGGTCTGCGCAAGGCGATGGAGGACGACCCCCGGGTGCTGATCATGGGCGAGGACGTCGGCAAGCTCGGCGGTGTCTTCCGCATCACCGACGGCCTGCAGAAGGACTTCGGCGAGGACCGCGTCATCGACTCGCCGCTGGCCGAGTCGGGCATCGTCGGCACGGCCGTCGGGCTCGCGCTGCGCGGCTACCGGCCGGTCGTGGAGATCCAGTTCGACGGGTTCGTCTACCCCGCCTACGACCAGATCGTGTGCCAGGTGGCCAAGATGCGCTACCGCAGCCGCGGTCGCTCGGCGATGCCGATGGTGATCCGGATCCCGTACGGCGGGGGCATCGGCGCCGTCGAGCACCACAGCGAGTCGCCCGAGGCCCAGTTCGCGCACACGCCGGGTCTGCGCGTCGTGACCTGCTCCAACCCGGTCGACGGCTACTGGATGATCCAGCAGGCGATCGCCTGCGACGACCCGGTCATCTTCCTCGAGCCGAAGCGGCAGTACCACGCCGACAAGGCCGAGCTCGACGACACCGCCACCCCGGTGCCGCTCTTCACCTCGCAGGTCGTGCGGGCCGGAGCCGACGTCACGTTGCTGGCCTACGGGCCGATGGTGCGCACCTGCCTCAAGGCCGCCGAGGCCGCGGCGGGCGAGGGCCGCTCGATCGAGGTGATCGACCTGCGCACCCTCTCCCCGCTCGACATGGGCCCGGTGCTCGACTCGGTGCGCCGCACCGGCCGCGCGGTCGTCGCGCACGAGGCGCACGTCAACCTCGGCATGGGCGCCGAGCTGTCGGCGCGGATCACCGAGCAGTGCTTCTACTCCCTCGAGGCGCCGGTGCTGCGGGTCGGCGGCTTCGACACGCCCTACCCCGCCTCCCGGATCGAGGAAGACTTCCTGCCCGACCTCGACCGGGTCCTGGACGCCGTCGACCGAAGCATGGGGTTCTGATGCCGGAGTACAAGCTGCCCGACGTGGGCGAGGGCCTGACCGAGGCCGAGATCGTCAGCTGGAAGGTCGCCGTCGGCGACGTGATCGCCATCAACGACATCGTGGTCGAGATCGAGACCGCGAAGTCGCTGGTCGAGCTGCCCTCGCCGTACGCCGGCGAGGTGACCGCGCTGCTGGTCGCCGAGGGCGAGACCGTGCCGGTCGGCACTCCGATCATCGTGGTCGGCGCCCCGGTGGCGCCCGACCTGCAGATCGACCTGTCCAACCCCGCGGCCTCCGGGGGCCAGGAGGGCGAGGGCCTGGTCGGTCGGGCCAAGGCCGAGCGGGGGCCGGTGCGCCGGGCGCGCACCGTGCCGACCGGGGCTGTCGCCGCGCACCTGCAGACCCAGGCGGCGTTCGAGCCCGGGCCCGCGCCGATGGTCGAGGCCGACGAGCCGCCGGTCGTGATCGAGCCCGTCGCGACGCCGGTGACCCGCAGCGGTCCGGCGCTCGCCAAGCCGCCCGTGCGCAAGCTCGCCAAGGACCTCGGTGTCGACCTCGCCGGCTGCGCCGCCTCGGGACCGCACGGCACCGTCACCCGCGCCGACGTGGAGGCAGCGGCCGCCGGCCCCGTGACGTCATCCGCACCGGACCAGGGGACGTCCCGTCCGGATGACGTCAGCGGCGGTGCGCGGGAGACGCGCGAGCCGATCAAGGGCGTGCGCAAGATGATGGGCGCCGCGATGGTGCAGTCGGCCTTCACGCTGCCTCACGTCACCGAATGGGTGAGCGTCGACGTCACGCGCACCATGGAGCTGGTCGAGCGGCTGCGCGAGCGCCGTGAGCTGCGCGAGGTCAAGGTCTCGCCGCTGCTGGTGCTCTCGCGTGCGGTGATGCTCGCGATGCGGCGTACACCGATCATCAACTCCTGGTGGGACGAGCTCGCCCAGGAGGTGGTGGTCCGCCACTACGTCAACCTCGGCATCGCCGCCGCCACCCCGCGCGGCCTGGTCGTGCCCAACATCAAGGATGCGCACGCCCTGTCGCTGCCCGAGCTGGCAGCCGCGCTGGGTGCCCTGACAGCGACCGCTCGCGAAGGCCGCACCCAGCCCTCGGAGATGGCCGGCGGCACCTTCACGATCACCAACGTCGGCCCGTTCGGCATCGACGGCGGCACGCCGATCATCAACCCCGGAGAGTCGGCGATCCTGTGCTTCGGCGCGGTCAAGAAGCAGCCGTGGGTCGTGACGACCGATGGCGTCGACGAGATCGTCGTGCGCCAGGTCGCCACGCTGGCGCTGTCCTTCGACCACCGCCACATCGACGGCGAGTCGGGCTCGCGCTTCCTCGCCGACGTGGCCGGCATGCTCGAGGACCCGGCGCTCGCGCTGCTCTACTGATCAGCTCGCGGGAGAGACGACGTACTGCACCTGGGTGCTGCCGCCGGAGTCGGTGGCGATCAGCAGCACCTCCCACTTGGGGCTGGAGAGCAGGCCTGCTCCGAAGCCGCTGTTGGCGTCCTCGGTGGTCTCGAAGCCGGCATCGGTGAGCAGCGAGATCGCCTCCTCGGTGGCCGCGTCGACGTCGAGATCGGAGGTGACCACGACTGCGAAGCCACCGTCGGAGCCCATGTCCGAGCCGCTCATGCCCATCTGGATGTCGCCGTCGATCAGCGGCACCTCGTCGGTCGGGAAGCCCTCGGGCAGGTCCTGACCCGAGGTGAAGGTGCCGTCGCTGGTCTCGATCTTCACATTGCCGTCGTCGTCGATGTCCACGTCGGCGTCGCCGCCCGAGGCGTTCTCGATCGCCTTCTCGGCTGCGCTCTCGGCAGCGTCGTCACCGCCGCAGGCGGTGAGGAACGCCGGAGCGAGCAAGAGGGCGGCGGCGGACATGGCGAAGCGGCGGGGGAGGCTCATGGGCGAAAGTCTCGTGGGGCCCACCCCTGCACTGATATGGCCCGATCGGACTATGCCCGCCCTTCCTCAGAGGTCGAGCGGTGCGATCTCCCAGCCCTCGGGCGCGATCGGGTGCAGCATCGCGTCGGTGCCGCCGTCGACGAAGAGCACGACGCCGACGACCAGCGACGCCGCGTCCGAGAGCAGGAACGCGATGGTGGCCGCGATCTCCTCCGGCCGACCGGGGCGGCCCAGGGCGGAGGGGTACGTGTCGGCGAACGGCCCGAACACCGGGTCGGCGCGGAGCAGGTCCGTCATCGGCGTGGAGATCAGCCCGGGTGCGACGGAGTTGATGCGGATGCCGGCGCCGATCCACTCCGCGCCCACGCCCTCGCGTCGTGCCCACCAGGCCAGCGCGGCCTTGGTGGCGGGATAGACCATCACCGAGTCGACCCGTGCGGCTGCGGCGCGCGCCGCGGGCTCGTCGTCGCGTAGGCAGTGCGACGCGACGCTGGAGTCCCAGCCGGGCATGCCGGTGATCGAGTTCGAGGCGAGCAGCACGACGGCGGCTCCGCCGGCGGCCACCAGCTGCGGGCGCAGCCCGCGCAGCAGCGCGAGCGCGCCGAAGTAGTTCACCGAGACCACCAGGGCGGAGTCGACGCCGGTGAGGCCGGCGATACCGGCCGCCGGCACGATGCCGTGCACGACCTCGGTCAGTGCCTGCACGCCGGCGACCGCCGACGCGCGCCCCTCGGTGGTGGAGAGGTCGGCGACGACGTCGGCATCGCGCAGGTCGACGGTGATCACGCGGTGGCCCTGCTCGCGCAGCAGCGCGGTCGTCGCGGCGCCGATCCCGGAGGCGCCGCCCGAGACGACGTAGGTGCGGCTGCTCACGAGGTGCTCCCGTCGACGATGCGGACCAGGCCGGCCAAGGTGGCGATATACGCCGCACCGTCGGGCCCGAGGTAGATGGCGGCGTAGTGGTTGTTCCACTGGATGCCGGTGCCGGTGAGCTGGCTCCAGACGGTCTCGCCGGTGCGCATGTCGAGCGCCGAGAAGTACCACGCATCGATGCCGTCGCTGCGCTCCGGCTTCGTGTAGGCGTAGACCAGCCCGTTGCCCCATGACCCCTTCGGCACCGAGGTCGGTGCGACGATCGTGTCGTTGGTCCACGCGAGCTCGCAGCCGGACCGGGTCAGCCGCACCTTCGCGAAGCCGGGCGTGGTGGTCTGGCCGAAGAGCGTCGACTGCACGCCTGCATAGCCGTAGTTGTTCTCGATGATGAAGCCGTTGCCGGCCGAGACCAGGCTGTTCTCGGTGGTGCCGGCGTCGGGCCGCAGCACCGGCACCGTGCAGTGCAGACGCGTCGCCGCGCGCTTGCGCCGGTCGTAGACGAGCACCTGGGTCTGCGGATCGGCGTTGTCGGTGATCGCCACCCAGCGCTTGCCGAGCAGGGTGGGCGAGGTGCCGGAGCCCTGGGAGAGCATGCCGGGCTTCTGCACGCTGCCGCGGTCGTACGCCGCGCGCCAGGTCACGGTCGGCCTGCCGCTCGCGGTCGCGTCGAGGCGGTACATCGCGTGGGTCGTCACGGGGTAGACGCCGCCGGTCTCGTCGGCCGACACCGAGTTGAAGTTGCCCTCGGGAGCCCGGGCGCTCCCCAGCCGGATCACCTGGACCTTGCCGCTCGCGCGGTCGAGGGTGCCGGCGTACCCCTGCTGGGTGAAGAACCAGAGGTTGCCGCTCCAGTCGGGCTCGGTCGCCACCAGGCAGTCGTCGGCCGGGATGTCGTCGGCCAGCGCCCAGCGCTGCAGCACCTCCAGGTCGCCGGCGTCGTTGACCGCCACCTCGGCGATCGAGCTCTCCTCGGTGCTGGTCGCGAACGCGTGGTCGCGCTGGTCGAGGAAGAAGTAGGTGCCACCGCAGATGTCGGTGAACGGGTTGGTGCCCGTCGTCAGGTCGCGCTGCGAGATCTGCAGCTCGGAGAGCGGCTCCAGGGTGACCGGGTCGATCAGCATCATCGTGAAACCCTCGAGGCCGCCGCACAGCCCGACGATCCGGCCCTGCGAGTCGAAGGTCATCGTCGCGCACTCGCGCACGCCGTACGACGCGCTCGTGACCTGGAGGTCGTGGCCGAGCGGCCCGCTGACCTCGTAGGCATCCGAGCTGTAGGCGTCGGTGTGCATGCTGCTGGTGCCGTTGGCGGAGAGGAAGGGATTCTGCGGGACGCGTGGGTGAGCCACCGGCCGCGGCGTAGCGGGCGCGCCGATGAAGCTCGGCACCAGCAGGTCGGTGGGCAGCGACGGGATCGGCAGGCCGGGGATCGCCGGGATCGACGGCAGACCGGGGGCAGCCGAGCCGGCGGGTGCCAAGGTCGCGGCTGCCAGGTTCGCGGGTGCCAGGGTCGCGGTCAGGGCGAGGGCGACGCCGCCCAGCAGGACGGCGGCGCGACGGGTCAGGGGCGTGAGCACCGAGTGAATGTAACCGCATGGTTACGATGCGGCAATGGTTTCTCCCACGCGCCCACCGAGTGCGCGGCCGCGCGGTCGCGAGGCGGTGCGAGCGGCCGTCCTGGCCGCCACCCGCGAGCTGGTCGCCGAGCGGGGTCCGGACGGCTTCTCGGTGCGCGACATCGCCGCGCGAGCCGACGTCAACCACGCCTTGGTCCACCGGCACTTCGGCACCAAGGCCGACGTGCTGAGCGAGATGCTCACGCTGGAGGGCGAGGCGCTCGTGGGCGACCTCGCCGACTCCGGGCTGCCGACCAGCGGCGTCGCTGCGGCCGAGGTCGTGGAGGGCCTGCTCACCGTGCTCGCCGGCCGCCCGACGTACTGGCGGGCGCTGCTGAACGCCGTCGTGGAGACCCCGGAGGTCGCCGTGCCGGGCACCGCCCCGACGACCGAGCTCTTCGCAGGGCTGTGGGCCGACCGGGAGTCGGAGCGCGCCGGTGACACCGCGCTGGCCGGCCTGACCGTGCTGGGCTGGCTGATCTTCGGCGACTACATGGCCGACACCACCGGCGCCGACCCCGCCGACCTACGCCGCCTGGTCGCCGAGCAGGTCTCCGCCCTGGTCGGCCAGCTCGCCGACTGACCCCCGACCTGCCCGACCGGCTCGGCGCTCAGAGGTAACGGGCGGCGCGGGCCGCGGGCGTGCCGGGACCGGAGACGAGCAGCCGGGCCAGCTCGTGGGCGAGCACGCCGCCGACCCGGCGACAGAAGGCCTCGGGCTCGTCCGCGGCATCGGGCTTCTCGGCGACGACCCGGTCGACGATGCCCAGCGCGTGCAGGTCCAGCGCGCGCACCCGCTGCGCCCGGGCCATCTCCGGGGCGTGGTGGAGATCGCGATGCACGATCGCGCTCGCCCCCTCGGGCGGCAGGGGTGAGAGCCAGGCGTGCTGGGCGGCGACGACGCGGTCGGCCGGCAGCAGCGCGAGGGCGCCGCCGCCGTTGCCCTCGCCGAGCATCAGGCACAGGGTCGGGGCATCGAGCGTGACCAGGTCGGCCAGGCAGCGGGCGATCTCGCCGGCCAGGCCGCCGTTCTCCGCGTTGACGCTGAGGGCGGCGCCTTGGGTGTCGATGATGGTCAGCAGCGGCAGGCGCAGCTCGGAGGCCAGTCGCATCCCCCGGCGGGCCTCGCGCAGCGCGCCCGGACCCATCGGGTGCTGCTCGCTCTGCCCGCGCCGGTCCTGTCCGAGCACGACGCACGGCACGTCGCCGAAGCGCGCCAACGCGATCAGCAGCCCGGGGTCCGACTCGCCCTGCCCGGTGCCGTTGAGGGGGACCACGTCGCTCGCGGCGTGGCGCAGCAGTGGGCGGACGCCGGGGCGGTCTGAGCGGCGCGAGCGGGTGACGGCGTCCCAGGTGTCGACGTCGGCGAACGCCTCGTCGCCCGGGTCGGCCACCTCCCCCAGCGGTCCGGGGCGCATGATCCGCAGCGCCCGGTCGAGGATGTCGGCGATGTCCTCGGGCGCGACGACCGCGTCGATGATGCCGCGGGCGTAGAGGTTCTCCGAGGTCTGCACGTCCTCGGGGAACTCCTTGCCGTAGAGCGCCTCGTAGACCCGGGGACCGAGGAAGCCCACCAGTGCCCCGGGCTCCGCGACGGTGACGTGGCCGAGGGATCCCCAGCTGGCCATCACGCCGCCCGTGGTGGGGTTGCGGAGGTAGACGAGGTAGGGCAGCCCGGCGAGCTTGTGCGCCATCACGGCCTGCGAGATCCGCACCATCTGCACGAACGCCGGAGTGCCCTCCTGCATCCGGGTGCCGCCGCTGATCGGAGCCGCGAGCAGGGGCAGACCCTCGGCGGTCGCACGCTCGATCGCGCTCACCAGGCGGTCGGCGGTGGCGCGACCGATCGACCCGGCGAGGAAGCCGAACTCACCGACCAGCACGGCCACCCGGCGCCCGCGCAGCAGGCCCTCGCCGGTCAGCACCGACTCGTCGACGCCGCTGCGCTCCCGAGCGGCGGCGAGCTCGGCTGCGTACTTCTCGCTGAGGTCGCCGTACGACGGCGCAGCGTCCCACGAGGCCCAGGACCCGTCGTCCAGGACGAGGGCGAGCAGGTCGTGCGCAGTCAGGCGGGCCATGGCGCACAGGCTATGCGCGAGCCTGCGCGATCACCTCGGCCTCCTCCTCGCGCGTCAGCCCCGTCACCACGGCACCGGGCGTCGCGCGCAGCCAGGCCAGCGTGTCGTGGCCGGTCTCGGCGAGCGGTCGCACGCGCAGGCCGGCGTCGCGCGAGGGCGTCCAGTCGTGCGCGAGCATGCCGTCGTACGCCGGGCGCGGCAGCCACAGCGGCAGCGAGCGAGGGCCCGACCACGGCGCGACCTCGGCCGACTCGAGCACGTCGTCGGCCAGCCAGGTGACGGTGCCCGCGCCCAGCTGGGCGAGCAGGTCGCCGAACGGCATCGCCGGCCCGACCCCGTCGACGTCGCCGGTCGTCCCGGCCTCGACGGCCCCGACGATCCATGCGGCGAGGTCGCGCACGTCGATGACCTGCACGACGTCGTCGGGCGACCCACCGGCCAGGATCTCGCCGCCGTCGGCGATCCGGGCCGGCCAGTAGGTGAAGCGACCGGTCGGGTCGCCCGGGCCGACGATCAGGCCCGGGCGCACCACGAAGGCCCGTTCGACGCCTGCGCGCACGATGTCCTCGCACGCCACCTTCATCGGCCCGTAGGCCTCCATGTCGACCGAGAGGTCGCGATCCTCGGGCTCCGGGTCGCGCAGCGCGAGCGTCGCCGGGGTGCCGTGCGGGGTCGACTCGTCGACGTAGACGTTGATGGTCGAGACGAAGGTCCAGTGCGCGTCCGGCCACGCGGCGACCGCTGTGCGCAGCCACGACGGGTGGCGCGCGACGTCGACCACGGCATCGACGTCACCGACGTCCGGCGGCGCGGCACCTGTCGAGCGGTCCCAGGCGAGGTGCCTGGCCCCGTCGGGCACGTCGGCGCTGCGGCACAGGCAGGTGACGTCGTGGCCGCGGGCCACGGCATCGGCCGCGACCGCGCGCGAGAGGAAGACCGAGCCGCCCAGCACCAGGATCCGCATGCGGTCCACCTCAGCGCGCGCGACGGCGCACGGCAAGGCTCTTCGCTGAGAGCGGAAGCCCGCGACCGCTCAGGCGCGCGCAGGCAGGGTGTCGCCGAGCAGCCAGGAGTCGAAGAACGCCGTCAGCTCCAGGCCCGTCTGCTCCTCCCACCACGTGGTGATCTCGTCGTAGTCGGCGTTCTGCCCGGCGTGCTCCTCGGGCCACGCGCGCACCAGCGACCAGAAGCGGTCGGTGCCGAGTCGCAGTCGCAGCTCGTGCCACATCAGTGCCGGCACGTAGTAGATGTTCGAGGTGCCGAAGGTCGCCGGGTCGTACGCCGCCGCCGGGCCGCCGTCGCGCAGCAGCTGCGGGGCGATCGAGGCCCAGTAGTCGAGGGTGGCGTCGAGTGGCTGACCGTCCTCCTCGGCCGACCAGTTGGCCTGGAGGTACATCGCCATGCCCTCGTTCATCCACACGTCGCGCCAGTCGCTCGGCGTGACCAGGTCGCCGTACCACTGGTGCGCGGCCTCGTGGACGAGCACCGCGCCCGACGTCGTGTAGTCGGTCATGCCGAGCGTGATCATGGTCTGGGTCTCCATGCCGCTGCGGGAGTCGACGAGCAGCACGCCGAGGCTGTCGAAGGGATACGGCCCGAGCTTCTCCTCGAGCCAGTCGAGACCGTCCGCGGTCTGGCGCAGACCCTGGATCAGCCGGCGCTGCGGCGTCGGCGCCCAGTACTGCAATGGGACGCCGCTGCTCGAGACGTCCTCCTCCACGGTGTAGTCGCCGGTCGCCACCGTGACGAGGTACGACGCCGCGGGCTCGTCGAGGTGCCAGCTGTTCGTCGTGACGCCGTCCGCGGTCGTGGTCGACTCGAGGACGCCGTTGGCGATGCCCTGGGCGGGGGCCGGCACGCTCACGGTGATGTCGTAGAGGGCCTTGTCGGCCGGCTGGTCGTTGA
>WLIH01000250.1 GCA_009702305.1 Actinomycetota bacterium
CAGCTGATCGGCGGTGCGGGTGGCGCCGTCGACGACCACGTGGAAGCGGCCGTCGTGGCGCACGGAGGTCACCTCCACACCGGTGCGCACGTCGACGCCCTCCTCGCGGAGCACCCCGGCCAGCAGCTCGCCCGCCTCCGGCTCCTCCGGGCCGAGGAGCCGCTCCCCCAGCTCCAGCAACGTCACCGAGGTGCCGAAGCGGGCGAAGGCCTGCGCCAGCTCGGCGCCGATCGGTCCGCCACCGACGACCACGAGGCTCGCGGGCGCCTCGGTGACGTGCACGACCTCCCGGTTGGTCCAGTACGGCGTGCCCGCCAGCCCGTCGATCGGCGGCGCCGCGGGGGCCGTGCCGGTGTTGAGGACCACTCCGCGAGCGGCCTCGAGCTCCACCACGCCGTCGTCGGTCGTGACGCGCACTCGCCCGGGCCCGTCCAGGCGGCCGTGACCGCGCACCAACCGCACGCCCGCCTCCTCGAGCGGGCCTGCGTGCGAGACGTCGTGCCAGTCGTGGTTGGCCTCGCGGATCCGCGCGGCCGCCGGCCCCAGGTCGGCGCGCACCGTCACCTCGCCCGAGAGCCGGTCGGCCGCTCGAGCCTCGGCGAGCGCATCGGAGGCGCGGATCAGCAGCTTGGAGGGCGTGCAGCCCCAGAACGGGCACTCGCCGCCCACGAGGCGCGACTCGACGCCGACCACGCGCAGCCCGGCCTCGGCCAGCTTGCGCGCGGCATGCTCACCGCCGGCGCCCAACCCGAGGACCACCACGTCGACCTGCTGCGTCGCACTCATGGCGACACCTTCGCAGAGGCCTGGTGACGCGAGGCTCAGCGCGAGAGGTGGGCGGCACGCACCAGGCAGAAGAGGCCGTAGCAGCCCAGGCCCACCGCCAGGACCGAGAGCAGCACCGGCCCGAACGGCTGGTCCAGCACCTCGCGCAGGGCCGCGTCGAGGCCACCGGACTCGTCGGCCTCGTGGGTGACGGCGGCGTAGCCGAAGAGCACCCCGACCAGGGCGAGGGCGACCCCCTTCGCGACGTGGCCGATTCGGCCCAGCGCGACGTACGCCGTCCCGCTGTCGCCGGCGCGGCCGGCACCGTCCAGGTCGTCGGCGACGTCCCCGGTGACTCCCTTGCGGACGATGACCACGCCGACGACGAGCACGCCCAGCCCGACGAGGCCGACGAGCACCTGGCCGGCCGGCAGGTCGAGCAGCCGTGCCGTCCACGTGCGGGTGCCACCACCCGAGCCGCCGGACCCGCGGGCCACCTCGACACCGCTCCAGCCGAGACCGGCGTACAGCACGGCCTTGCCTGCCGACGTGGCCCGATGGCGCAGCCGCTCGGCGCCGTCCTCGTCGCGGTAGCCGACCGTCACCTCGATCAGCTGCCACACGACGAGCAGCAGCAGACCGGCCGACACGACCACCACCAGCACCTTGCCGAAGGGCTGCTGGGCGAGCTCGTGCAGCGCTCCGCTGCCCGACGCCGCACCGCTCGCGTCACCGAGGGACAGCTGCAGCGCCAACCAGGCGATCAGCAGGTGCACGACACCGAAGGCCGCCAGGCCGATGCGGGCGGCCCGGTCGGCGACGCCGTCCGCCGAGAGCCTGATCAGGACAGCTCCCCGAGCGCGGTCTCGATCGTCCGGTGGAAGGTCGGGTAGGCGAAGATCATCGCGCGCAGGGTCTCGACCGGCACCGCCGCGTGCACGGCGACCGCGAGGAAGCCCAGGATCTCTCCGCCGTAGGGGCCGACCGCGGTGGCGCCGACGAGCACGCCGCGATCGGCGTCCTCGACGAGCTTGATCAGCCCCCGCGATCCCGGCCCGTGCAACCAGCCGCGCGACGACTGCTCCAACGGCGTGGTGGCGGTGCGCACCCGCAGTCCTGCCTCCCGGGCCTGATGCTCGGTCAGGCCCACGCCGCCCACCTCGGGATCGGTGAAGGTCACATGCGGGAGCGCGTGGTACGTCGCGGCGGGACCCTCGACCCCGGTGAGGTCGCGCAGGGCGATCGCCTGCTGGTACATCGCGACGTGCGTGAAGGCGCCCTTGCCGGTGATGTCGCCGATCGCCCAGAGCCGGTCACCGGCCCGCATCCGCTCGTCGACCGGCACCGTGCGGGCGCTCGGGTCGAGGCCGATCGTCTCGAGCCCGATGTCGTCGAGGTTCGGCGTGCGGCCGGCCGCCACCAGGAGCTTGTCGGCACTCACGCTCTCCGTGCCGAGGTCGACGGTGAAGGTGCCGTCGGCGTACGACACGGAGCCGATCTGGACCTGGCTCAGCACCCGGATGCCTTCTCCCACGAAGGTGTCCTGCAGCAGCGCCGCAGCCTCGGGCTCGCTCGGCCCGAGGATGCGGGGCCCGACCTCCAGCAAGGTCACCCGCACGCCGAAGCGGGCGAAGACCTGAGCGAGCTCGCACCCGATCGGTCCGCCACCGATCACGACCAGCGAGCCGGGCAGCTCGCTCACCTGCACGACCTCCCGATTGGTCCAGTAGGGCGTGTCGGCCAGGCCCTCGATCGGCAGGCGTGCCGGTCGGGTGCCGGTGTTGAGCACGACCCCGCGTCGGGCGACGTACGTCGGACCCGGCGAGCCGTCGGGCAGCTCGATGCTGACCCGGCCGGGACCGTCGAGGCGGCCGGTGCCGTGGTGGAAGGTGATCCCGGCCTCGACCAGCCGGTCGACCGCCACCTGGTCGTCCCAGCCGTCGGTCGCCTCCTCGGAGATCCGGCGCGCGACCGGCGCCCACGACGGCGTGACGACGACGTCGCCGGCCAGTCCTGCGACGCGACCTGCCTCGGCCAGGACGTCGGCGGCGCGGATCATCATCTTCGACGGGATGCAGCCGTAGTAGGGGCACTCGCCGCCGACCAGGTGCTTGTCGAGCGCCACGACCTCCAGCCCCGCGGCTGCTGCTCCGGTGACGAGTGACTCCGCCCCCGGTCCGAGCCCGATCACGACCAGGTCGACCTCGCGTTCGTCTGTCATGACGACACCCTCGCACCCTCGCGGTCGCCGCGGGCGCCGCGACGGGTGACGAGGTGATGACGGTCAGGCCAGGGTCGCCTTGTTGCGCAGGATGCCGCCGAGCACACCGTTGACGAACTGCGGGGACTCGTCGGTGGACAGGTCGCGCACCAGCGCCATCGCCTCGCTGACGGCCACGGCGTCGGGGATGTCCTCGGCGAAGAGCAGCTCGTAGACACCCAGGCGCAGCACGTTGCGGTCGACGGCCGGCATCCGATCGAGGGTCCAGCCCTCGGAGTACGACGTCAGCAGCTCGTCGATGCGGGCCTGGTGCTCGACGACACCGCGCACCAGCGTGCCCGTGTAGTCGTTGGTCGGGCCCTCACCGTCGTCGATCTGACGGTCGAGCGCCTCGATGGCCGACTCGCCGCGCATCTCGGAGGCGAACAGGACGTCGAGCGCTCGCTTGCGAGCCTTGGACCGGGCAGCCATCAGGACTTGACGCGACCCATGTAGGACGAGTCGCGGGTGTCGACCTTGACCTTCTCGCCCTGGTTGATGAACAGCGGGACCTGGATCTCGTGACCCGTCTCGAGGGTGGCCGGCTTGGTGCGACCGGTCGCGGAGTCGCCGGCCAGACCGGGCTCGGTGAAGGTGATCTCCAGCTCGACCGAGGCCGGCAGCTCGATGAAGAGCACGCGACCCTCGTTGGTGGCGACCACGGCCTCCTGGTTCTCCAGGAGGAAGTTCGCGTTGCCTCCGACGATCTCGGGCGCGATCTCGAGCTGCTCGTAGCTCGAGACGTCCATGAAGACGTAGGAGGTGCCGTCGTTGTAGAGGTACTGCATCGTGCGGCGGTCGACCGTCGCGGTCTCGACCTTGGTGCCGGCATTGAAGGTCTTGTCGACGGTCTTGTTGGACTCGACGTTCTTCAGCTTGGTGCGCACGAACGCAGGACCCTTGCCCGGCTTCACGTGCTGGAACTCCACGACAGCCCAGAGCTGACCGTCGATGTTGAGAACCATGCCGTTCTTGAGGTCGTTCGTCGTTGCCATGCTCGCGGTTCAGCCTTCTGCCTCGGAGTCGGGTGGAGCCGCTCTGCTCATCAGGCCAGGCAGCAGCCGCCGAGTCTACTGGTCGGCGCCGACGAACTCCCAGACGACCTGCAGGTTGACCTCCAGGTCCTGCTGGCCCGCGCGGATCGGCAGTCGTGCCACCTCGGCCGCGACGTCGTACGCCGCACTCGCCGCCACCGGGTAGCCGCCGGCGCGCCCGCCGCCACCGACCTCACGCAACGTCAGCACGTCGCCCAGCTGCTGTCCGGTCGCGTCGGCGTACTGCTCCGCCTTGGCGGTGGCCTGGTCGACGGCGTCCTGGCGCGCCTGCGCCAGGACTGCCTCTGGGTCACTGATCTCGAGCCGGATGCCGTTGACGCGCACGGCGTTGCCGCCGGCCGCGACGGCGGCGTTGACCGCCGCACCACCCTGCCGCAGCTCGCGCACCAGGACGGCGACCCGCTGGGACACCTGGTAGCCGCGCAGGACCGGCGGGCCCGATGACTGGTAGTCGTAGACCGGCGACATCGACAGTCCCGCGGTCTGCAGGTCCTTGCGCTCGACCCCGGCACCGGCGAGAGCGTCGAGCACGCCGTTCATCGTCGTGTTCGCCTCGTCGAGCGCGGTCTCGAGGTCGTCGCGGGTCAGGCTCACCGCGACCGTGAAGGCGAGCTGATCGGGCACGGCCACGGCGGTGCCCGTGCCGGTCATCGTCAGGGTGCGGGCGTCCTTGCTGGCCGCGGCCACCTCGGCGGCGCTCGGCCCCGACGGATCGGCCGCCTGGGCCGGACCGCCCCCGCCGCTCCCGAGCAGGTAGGCCACCACCAGGGCGAGCACTGCCACCGCCGTCGCCAGGAGTCCTCGCACCCCCACCGTGAGCTCTCGTGCCATGTCGTCGTCCCCAGTCCTGCCGGTCCCCCGGCCTCGTCGTCGTCCGGCTCGGACGCGCAGGGCCGCCGCGTCGTTCCCCGGGTGCCTGCAGCGGGTCATGGCCCGAACGGGCCATGTCACCCCGGACCCCGCAGCCCTAGCGTCGAAGGATGGAGACCCTCAAGCGTCAGTGGATCGGCATCTCGATCGCCATGCTCGCCCTGTTCGTCGCGCTGGGCGGACCAGCTCTCGCCGCCGACTCCGCGAAGGCAGCG
>WLIH01000251.1 GCA_009702305.1 Actinomycetota bacterium
CGTAGAACTTGTCGGCCGCCTCGGAGCCCACGGGCAGGTAGGACACGAGCACGTCGGCCTGGGTGTCCTTGAGGACCTGGACGATGTCGACGCCCTCGCCGTCGGCCTCCTCGATGGTCTGGCGGTAGTACTTGCCGAGGCTGTCGAGGGTGTGACCGCGCTGGACGATGACGCCGGTGGGCGGCACGTCGGCGATCTTGATCGTGTTGTTCTCGGAGGCCTGAGTGGCCTCGGAGAGGTCGAAGCCGACCTTCTTGGCGTCGACGTCGAAGGCGGCGACGAACTCGACGTCCTTGACGTGGTACTCGCCGAACATCACGTGCATCAGGCCCGGGACGGTGCCCTCGGGGTCGGCGTCCTTGTAGTACTCGACGCCCTGGATCAGGGACGTCGCGCAGTTGCCGACTCCCACAATTGCTACTCGAACCGAACCCATCGGGTCGTCCTTTCCTGTGTCACTTCTGCGGGTCAGCCACGGGGCTGGCTGGCGGGGTGGAGCGGGCCGGCACCGGAGGGGTGCTGGCCGACGTGCTGCTGGTGGTGCCGGTGGTGGTGCTGGTGGTGGTGCTGGTCGCGGGTCGACGTTCGGCGTCGCGCCCGGAGTCTCGTTCGGCGTTGATGAGGTCGGAGAGCCAGCGGACCTCGCGCTCGACCGACTCGACGCCGTGGCGCTGCAGCTCGGCTGCGTAGCGGTCGACTTCCTTCTGGGTCATCGACAGCTGGCTCTGCACCCGCTCGAGGCGCTCCTGCAGGCGGGTGCGGCGTCCCTCGAGGACACGCATCCGGATCTCCATGTCGGTCGAGGAGAAGAAGGCGAAGCGGATGTCGAAGTTGTCGTCCTCCCACGCGGTGGGTCCGACCTCCGACATCAGCCGCTCGAACTCGTCGTGACCGGCCGGCGTGACCTGGTAGACGATGCGCGGGCGCCGGCTCGACGGGCTGGTGGTGCTCGTCGTCTCCTCGATGAGGTTGCTGCGCAGCATCTTCTTCAGGGCGGGGTAGAGCGAGCCGTAGGACAGCACCCGACCCCAGCCGAGCATGAGGTTCAGCCGCTTGCGCAGCTCGTAGCCGTGCATGGGTCCCTCGTGCAGCAGTCCGAGGACTGCTAGCTCGATGGTCTCTGCGCGACGTGCCACGAGACCTATCGTAGCGATATATCCGATCTTGGCGAATCGCACGTCCGCGCGCCGCGGGATCCGGCGTACGCCGCCGCGTTGCGTACCCTGCAGAGGCACATCGGACGAGCAGGTGGAGACATCCAGGTGAGTGGCAAGCGCAGGGCCGCGGGACCGGCCGTCAAGAAGAAGGCGGAGCCGAAGCCTCCCCGCTCGTGGAAGAGCCGACTTCTCAGCGTCGCGAAGTGGGGCCTGGTCGCGGGCATCGTGATGTCCCTGATCGCCGCGGGCGGCTTCTACTTCCTCTACCGGACCATCGAGATCCCGGACCCGAACAAGGACTTCCAGACCCAGACGTCGTTCGTCTACTACTCCGACGGCAAGAGCGAGCTGGGCAGCTACGCCACCCAGAACCGCGTGTCGATCAACAGCAACGACATGCCCCAGCACCTCAAGGACGCCGTCGTCGCGGCGGAGAACCAGTCCTTCTACTCCGACAAGGGCATCGACCCCAAGGGCATCCTGCGCGCGGTCTTCAACAACGCCTCCGGTGAGTCCACCCAGGGTGGGTCGACCATCACCCAGCAGTACGTGAAGATCCTCTACCTCAACCAGGAGCGCTCCTACACCCGCAAGATCAAGGAGGCGATCCTCGCGCTCAAGCTGCAGCGCAAGCAGAGCAAGACGGAGATCCTCGAGGGCTACCTCAACACCATCTACTTCGGCCGCGGCGCCTACGGCGTGCAGGCCGCGGCCCAGGCGTTCTTCGCCACCGACGCGAAGGACCTCAACCTGCGCGAGTGCGCCGTGCTCGCCTCGGTGCTCAACAACCCGACCCGATTCGACCCCGACAACGGCCGCGACAACAAGCGGGCGCTCAAGGGTCGCTACGAGTACGTCCTCGACTCGATGGCCAAGCTCGACATGATCACCGTCGAGCAGGCCGACAAGGCCGCACGCCGGCTGCCGCCGTTCCCGGAGATCGAGGTCGAGAGCACCTACGGCGGGCAGAAGGGCCACATCCTCACGATGGTCCGCCAGGAGCTCAACCGGCTCGGCTACACCGACGACCAGATCGACGGCGGCGGCCTCGAGGTCACGACCACGCTCACCAAGAAGGCCATGGAGGCCGCCGAGGCGGGTGTCGTCGAGGCACGTCCCGAGGGCTTCGGCGACAAGCAGCTGCACGTCGGGGTCGCCAGCGTCGAGCCCGGCACCGGTGCGCTGCGCGGCTTCTACGCCGGCCAGGACTATCTCGACTCCCAGCTCAACTGGGCGGTCGCCGGAGGCATGGTCGGCTCGACGTTCAAGCCGATCACGCTGGCCACGGCCTTGACGCAGGGCTACTCGCTGCGCGACACGTTCGAGGGCAACTCGCCCTACGAGTTCCCCGACGGCCTGCAGGTGCGCAACGAGGGCAGTGGCTCCGACGGCCTCGGCAACGACTACGGCACCTCGGTCAACGCGATCTACGCGCTCGAGCAGTCGATCAACACCGCCTTCGTCGACATGTCGGCGGCGATGGACGACGGCCCCGAGAAGATCTACGCGATGGCGGAGAAGATGGGCATCCCGCCGATGGAGTCGGACCAGGAGTTCCCCGGCATCCCCACGACGAGTCGCGACTTCTCCGAGGACGACACCCTGCTGACCTTGGGCAAGGCCCGGATCAGCCCGATCAACATGGCCAACGCCTATGCCACGGTCGCCAACGGCGGCCAGCGCGCCGACGTCCACGTGGTGGAGAAGGTCGTCGACCCCAACGGTCCCGACTACACCTACAAGAACGCCACCCGCAAGGCGATGAGCGAGGACGTCGCCTCCGACGTCTCCTACGCGATGCAGCAGGTCGTCGCCAACGGCACCGGCCGCGCCGCGCTCAGCCTCGGGCGGCCGGCCGCCGGCAAGACCGGCACCGCCACCAACGACAAGGACCAGGTGTCCTCGGCGTGGTTCGTCGGCTACACCCCGCAGCTCGCGACGGCGGTGATGTACGTCCGTGGCGACGGCGACGACCAGCTCGACGGCTGGCTGCCGTCGTACTTCGGCGCCGACTACCCGGCCGACACCTGGACCGCGGTGATGCGCGCCGACATGCTCGACGTCGAGCCCGAGGACTTCCCCGAGCCCGCGTACGTCGACGGTGACGCGCCGCAGGACGGCCACGCGCCGACCCTGCCGCCCAAGCCCACGAGGAAGCCCTCGCCGACCCCGAGCGAGACGCCCTCCGAGACGCCCTCCGAGACCCCGACCGAGGAGCCGAGCCCGACCGAGGAGCCGTCGCCGACGGCGTCGCCCACCGAGCCGGACTGCGGGCTGCTTGGCTGCGAGAGCCCGACGCCGTCCCCGACGCCGTCCCCGAGCGAGTCGCCGAGCCCGGCCGCCCGGGCGGCCGCGCTGCCGTCCGAGCGGCGCACGCCGGCGTCGATCGCCTGGTGGTGGGGCCTGCTGTGGTGAGCAACGACGCCACCGGCCGACCCGACGGGGAGCAGGTCCACCCCACGCAGGACGACCCGGTCGCCCGCGCGCTGAGCGAGGGCGTGGGCGGACCGATCGGCGCCCGCGCCGGACGCCACCCCTGGTGGACGCCCGTGCGGGTGCTGCTGGCCCTCACCGCGGTCTGCTTCGCGCTGGGGATGCTGCAGAAGCAGTCGTGCTACGACGACACCTGGCAGGACGGCACCACCCGCTACACCCACATGTGCTACTCCGACCTGCCCTACCTCTACACCGGGCGTGGCCTCGCCGAGCGCACCTGGCCCTACTCCGACGACGAGCAGGTCCGGGCCCGCTATCCGCAGGTCATGGAGTACCCCGTCGGCATCAGCTACTGGGCCTACGGCACCGCGCTGGTCACCCAGGCCGTCACCGGGTGGCCGGACCTGGCCGAGCGGCTCGGCCGCCCGACCGAGGAGCTGTTCGGCAACCCCGACGTCCTGAGCGAGATCCGGATCTTCGTGATCGTCAACGCCCTCGGGTTCGCGCTGGTCGCGCTGCTCTCGACCTGGCTGCTGGCCAAGGTCGATCCTCGGCGACCCTGGGACGCCGCGATCTTCGCGGCCTCACCAGCGCTGGCCCTGACCGCCCTGGTCAACTGGGACCTGCTCGCCGTCGTCTTCGTCGCGGGCGCGCTGTGGGCGTGGGCGAGGGACCGGCCGGTGCTGACCGGCGTGCTGATCGGGCTCGGCGCGGCGGTCAAGCTCTACCCGCTCTTCCTGCTCGGGGCCGTGCTCGTCATCTGCCTGCGCGACCGGCGCCTCCACGACTTCCTGGCGGCGACCCTGTGGGGTGCGGTGGCGTGGGTGCTGGCCAACGCGCCGGCCTACCTCACCGGCCGCGAGGAGTGGGCGGTCTTCTGGTCCTTCAACTCCGATCGCGGCCCCGACCTCGGCTCCGTCTGGCTGGTGGCCGCCCAGGCCTTCGACGCGACCATCACCGCGCACACGGTCAACCTCGGCTCCTGGCTCTTCTTCGGGGCCTGGTGCCTGGGCGTGCTCGCGGTCGGGCTGGCCGCGCCGACCACGCCCCGGATGGCCCAGCTGGGCTTCCTGATCGTCGTCGGACTGCTGCTGGTCAACAAGGTCTACTCGCCGCAGTACGTCCTGTGGCTGCTCCCGCTCGCCGTCCTCGCCCGGCCGCGCTGGCGCGACCAGATCGTGTGGCAGAGCACCGAGATCCTCTACTTCGCCTCGGTGTGGTGGTACCTCAACGGCGACCTCGCGCCCGGTGGTGGCGGCGACGCCGGCTTCTACTGGGTGGCGATCCTGCTCCGGATGGCCGGCGAGCTCTACCTGGTCGCCCTGGTCGTGCGCGACATCCTGCGGCCCGCCCATGATCCGGCCCACGATCCGGCCCACGATCCGGCCCGCGCACCGGATCGCGGCGATCAGCTCAGGTCGACGCGGTCGAACGCCGTGGCGGTGTAGCGCACCCGCACCTCGACGAGGTCGCCGACCTCGGGCACGTGGGATCCGGCCGGCACGAAGAGCATCGAGGCCTGCA
>WLIH01000252.1 GCA_009702305.1 Actinomycetota bacterium
CTCGCGACCGTGGTCGCGCCGCTGGCGATCGGGCAGGTCGAGCTCGCCGACGGGCGCTTCGTGCACGGCTTCGTGTGCGAGCCGCTGGCGCTCGAGGGGGCAGACGACATCTCCGAGCACGGCGGCTGGCGGGCCTACCAGGCTCAGCGAGCCGCCTTGGTGGGGGAGTAGGGGCTGGTGGCGCCGCGGCCGCTGTCGTTGACGGCGATCACCCGGAAGCGCCACGGACCGGCGCTCGGGAAGGCCATGTTGATGGAGAGCTTGGTGGGCTTGAGACCGGTGAACTCTCCGCGGTCGACGACCGCGCCGCGGTAGATCCTCTCGGCCACCACCACGTAGCTGGTGATCGGCGTCGACCCCGGGTCGCTGGGCGCGCTCCAGGTCAGCTTGATCGAGAGCTTCTTGCCACGGGGACCGCTGATCGCCGACACGATGCCGGGGGCGCCCGGTGCCGTGCCCGGTTCGGGCTCGGGGTCGGGGTCGGGCGCGCCACCGGCGGCGTACGTGAAGGACCAGGCGACGTCGGGGCGGCCCGGCTGGCTCAGCGTGACGCTCTGGGTGCCCTTCGCGAAGGGCTTGCGCGCGACGACCAGCACGGCCTTGTCGCCCTCGAGGATCGAGGCCCCGGTCGGTCCGTAGACGGGGTCTGACTGCTGGTCGAAGTTGTCCGAGGTGATCACGCACAGGTCGTCGCCGGAGCTGGTGGAGGTGACGCCGTTGGCGCCGGTGAAGCTGGCGCTGATGGTCTTCTTGGGCGACTCCGGCAGCAGCGCGATGATCGGCAGCGCGGCGTTGTCCCAGCTCACTCCCGGGTGATCGCGCCGGCAGGTGTCGATCGGGTCGGGGCTCTCGCCGCCGAAGCGGTTGAGGTCGATCGTCGAGCCGTCCCCGGGGAAGAGCACCGGCTCGGTCGCAGCCGGCACGGAGTAGTCCAGCCCGCCGATCACGTCGAGGCCGGCATACCCGGTGCGGGAGTTGCGGCCGAAGCCCACCTGGGTCAGCTGCGTGCGGAGCATGCCGATCGCGTGGAACGGCGCGGCCAGCCATGCGTCGATGGCGTCGACGGCGTCGGCCGAGTAGAAGGCGAGGTTGCTGCGCCCGGCCTCGCGGTCGCCGTCCTTGGTGTAGTAATCGCTGGCGGGATTCTCGGTGTGGGCGTTCGCGTACTGGCCGGTCTGCAGCGAGTCGGGCGTCTTCTCCAGGTAGATCAGGTGGGCCAGAATGCCGTCGGTCCAGGCGGAGTTCTCGCTGACCGCTGGCAGTCCGGAGCCGGCTCGGATCGAGTTCACCCGGTCGAGCCAGTCGGGGGTGGCGGCCGCCCTGCTCGGCGCCGCCTCGACGCTCGATGTCGAGACGAGGGGAGCGGACAGGACGGCGCACGCGCACAGCAGCGACAGGAGTCGCACGGGGGAGATCACGCCCCAGAGTAAAGGGATCTCACGTGGTGCGAGGCGCTTTGGTGGGAGAGGCTCACGTCGGGCGGCCGAGGTTCAGGACGACGTAGACCACGCCGTCGCGGACCCGTACGCCGATGCCGGCGACGCGCGCTCGCGCCATCAGCAGCACCGCGCGGTGGGGCGGCGAGTCCATCCAGGCCCCGACCGCGCGCCGCGGCCCGAGGTCGGTGCCGCGCACCAGGGTCTCGCCGGCCCATACGAAGTCGCAGGCCTCCAGCACCTCGGTCTGGTCGCGGTGCACGAGGGTCTCGATCGAGGCGAGGTGGACCGCCCAGCGGGTGGCCATCGTGTCGGCGCACCCGTCGACGCGCTTGATCGCGCGTCGCCCCGCGGCCGCGCGCTCGACGTTGATCTGGCGCAGCAGCCGCGTCTGGTAGCGCGACGAGGCCTGCGTGCGCTGGTGGGCTCCGGCGGTGCTCGAGCCGTCGGTCGATGCTGCCTGCGCCGGGAGGCCGACTCCGCCGAGGAGGATCATGAGCACAGCGACGAAGCGCAACGTCATGGCTGGTCTAGACCTCCGCGTCTCGCTGTTTGGTCTGGTCGTGGCCGGGCAGATCCGTCCACGACCAACCCCCACTGGTCACTCGGCCGGCCAGGCCGAGTCTCTCGGCCTCAGGAGACCTCATGTCGTCGCGCCCTAGCCTACGTCGCTCGCTCGCTCTCGGTGCAGCAATCGCACTGACGTCCTCGGCCGCGGTGGCAGCGCCCATGGTTGCCCAGGCCGCCGATCCCAGCTCGCAGGGCCAGGCGCACGGTCAGGGTCACGCAGAAGGCAAGGGGGGTGGCAAGGGCAAGGACTCCGCCCCGGGCCAGACCGGTGTGCACCCGGGCAAGGGAGGGGCCAAGGGCGGCAAGGGCCACAGCACCCCGCCAGGCCACAGCGGCGGCCACCCCGGCAAGGGGGACCACGGCAACGGCGGTGGCAACGGCGGTGGCAACGGCGGTGGCAACGGCGGTGGCAACGGCGACCCGGCGGGCAACAACGGCACGGTGAAGATCGCCCCGCTGGGCGAGCTGGACTCCATCCCGAATAACACCCCGCACCCCGGCTGCACCTTCCAGGTCGAGTGGTACGGCTTCGACGAGGGCGCCGACGTCGTGTCCACGGTCGCCTTCACGATGCAGGCGCCCACGAGCGACGTCGCACTCTCCGTGGACGGACCGGCGGAGGTCTTCGTCGGTGGCGACCCGGCCTCCGGTGCGGGCACCGAGACCGGCCTCGACGGGCGGGAGGCCTACACCCTCTCCTTCGAGGGCGAGCCGCACCCGAAGCAGGGCTACCACGTGCGGCTCACCGTCGCGACGCCTCGATCGCTCGGCAACGACACCAAGACCAAGGTCTTCTGGATCGAGCCCTGCGACGCCGCCCCCTCGGACAGCGCCACGACCGGCACGGCGGGATCGAGCGGCACGACCGGCTCGCAGGACGACGACGTCGAGGTCCTCGGCGCTCAGGCCTCCACCTCGCCGTCAGCGGCTGCAGTGTCTGGCGCTGGTGGAGACTCCACTGCCGTGCCGCTGGAGGTCGACGCCGGCGAGGACGGCGCCAGCTCGCTCCTCGAGGCTGCCTCGTCCCCGCTCGGCCTGGGTCTGATCGCCGGTGGGCTGCTCGTCGCCGGTGCCGCCGTGGTCGCCGGTCGGCGCCGCTCCGGTGCCTGAGCGCCCACGCCGTCTGCTGGTGACCGGCGCGCTGGCGCTGCTGGCCGCCGGGCTGGTGGCGACCGGGGTGAGCCTCGTGACGGGCGCCGACTCTGCCCCGGGCCGAGCGCCCGAGACGGGCGCCGCCAGCGCGGTGGCTGGCACTCCCGCTCCGGTCGCCGAGGCGGTGAGAGCGCCCTGGCGTCCGGGCGCCCCTCGTCGGGTCGTCGTCCCAGCGCTCGGGCTCGACGCCGCGGTGGTGCCCGTCAAGGCGCCCGACCGCACGCTGGTGCCACCCTCGGACCCGCAGCAGCTCGGCTGGTGGGCCGGCGGCGCCAAGCCCGGCGCGGCGACCGGCAGCGCTCTGATCGCCGGGCACACCGTGCACACCGGCGGTGGCGCGCTCGACGACCTGGAGCAGCTGCGCCCAGGTGACGTGGTGCGCGTGGTGACTGGTCGCCAGAGCCTGCGCTACGTGGTCAAGGACGTCGAGGTCTACGCGAAGGGCACGATCCGGCGCGCCGCCGCCCGGCTGTTCAGCCAGGATGTCCCGGGACGTCTCGTCCTGCTGACGTGCGAGGACTGGGACGGATCGGCGTACCTCAGCAACGTCGTCGTAACCGCAGCGCGAGCCTGATCGCCACACCGCAAGTAGGCGTCCGTGCGCCCGGCCCCGTAACCTTGGTCCTTGTGGCCGGACCCGATTACGACGTAGAGATCAAGCAGCTGCTGGCGACGATGAAGACCATCGGCCAGGTGCTCGACCTGGACAAGATGCGCTCCGAGATCGCCGAGCTCGGCGAGCAGGTCGCCGCACCCGACCTCTGGGACGACCAGGCCAACGCCACGCGCGTCACCGGCCGCCTGTCGGACCTGCAGGGCCAGGTCGACCGGTTCGCCGCGCTCGAGTCGCGCATCGAGGACCTCGGCGTGCTCGTCGAGCTCGGCACCGAGGAGGGCGACGCCGACTCGTTGGCCGAGGCCGAGCGCGACCTCGCCAAGATCAAGACCTCCGTCGAGAGCCTCGAGGTCCGCACGCTGCTCTCGGGGGAGTACGACGCCCGCGAGGCGCTCGTGACGATCCGCTCCGGCGCCGGTGGCGTCGATGCGGCCGACTTCGCGGAGATGCTGATGCGGATGTACGTCCGCTGGGCCGAGCAGCACAAGTACCCCGTGGAGGTCTTCGACACCTCCTACGCCGAGGAGGCCGGGCTCAAGTCCGCCACCTTCGCGATCCACGCGCCGTACGCCTACGGCACGCTCTCGGTCGAGGCCGGCACCCACCGCCTAGTGCGGATCAGCCCCTTCGACAACCAGGGTCGTCGTCAGACCAGCTTCGCCGCGGTCGAGGTCGTGCCGGTGCTCGAGCAGACCGACGAGATCGACATCCCCGACGAGGACATCCGCACCGACGTCTACCGCTCCGGCGGCCCGGGCGGCCAGTCGGTCAACACGACCGACTCCGCGGTGCGGTTGACCCACATCCCGACCGGCACGGTCGTCTCCTGCCAGAACGAGAAGTCGCAGCTGCAGAACAAGGCGAGCGCCATGGTCGTCCTCAAGGCCAAGCTGCTCGCGCTCAAGAAGGCCGAGGAGAAGGCCCACCTCGACGGCCTGCGCGGCGACGTCCAGGCCAGCTGGGGCGACCAGATGCGCAACTACGTGCTCAACCCGTACCAGATCGTCAAGGACCTGCGGACGTCGTACGAGTCCAGCAACCCGAGCGCGGTCTTCGACGGCGACCTCGACGGCTTCCTCGAGGCCGGCATCCGCTGGCGTCGCGGCACCGAGAACGCCGCCGCCAACTGAGCCAGAGCACCCAGCCCCGGGTCGCCAGGTCTCGATACGCTCGCAGAGCTCGCTACTCGACCAACGAGGGTTCTCGTGGGCGCGCCTACTCGACCGACGAGGGTTCTCGTGGGCGCGCCTACTCGACCGACGAGGGTTTCTCGTGGGCGCGCCTACTCGACCGACGAGGGTTCTCGTGGGCGCGCC
>WLIH01000253.1 GCA_009702305.1 Actinomycetota bacterium
GCTGAGGGGATTCGAACCCCTGACCTTCTCATTGCGGACGAGACGCGCTACCAACTGCGCCACAGCCCCGGCGCGAGAGACCGTGAGGTCCGACGCGGTGGGAAACGTTAGCACCCGTGCCGACCCCGCACGAATCGGGGCACGGCACCACTGGACGGGCAATCCATGGTGCTGGCGGGCGTTGCAAACCGTGCCAACACCAGGGATACCCGGTCAGCCGGGTATCCCGACGGAGACCTACGAGCCGAGCGCGCGCGAGCCGTCGTCGTCGCGCCGCTCGCGGGCGACGCGGTCGGCCTCCTCGGCGCCACGGGCGAGGGCGGCATCGCCCTCGGTGCGACCGGAGGTCCAGACACCGGTGGCGTCCAGGTCGATGGTGCGCACGCTGCGACGCGCGGCGGCCGGCTTGGAGACGTAGGTCGGCAGGGTGACCGGCATCGGGTCCCACAGGCCGGCGTCGGCGCGAGCACGGGATGCGGCGTGCTCGGTCGCGACGACCTCGATCGGGGCGTGCACGGTGCCGATCTCCTCGGTGACCTCGCCAGGCAGGTCCTCCTCCACGTCGCCGACCGGCGCAGCGACGACCTCCGCGGCGAGCTCTGCCGCTGCGTCGGGCGTGTCGAGGGAGGTGATGCGGCGCTTGCGGGTGATGCCGCGCTCCTGGCGGACCATCAGGCGGCACGCGACCAGCCAGGCGACCAGCAGGCCGACCGGCGCGGCGACGTACGCCGACGCGATCAGATCGAGGGCAGCGAGCGTGGCGGTGACGACCAGGGCGAGCACGAGCGTGATCAGCACGCGCCGACGACGCCGGGCCGCTCGGTTGGCGGCCTCGCGGCGCGCGGCGGGTGACAGCAGGGGGGCGGACGCCGGCGGAGCGGACGGGGCGGACGGGGCCGGCGGAGCGGACGACGACGCCTTCGTCTCGACGACCGGGGCCGACGGGCCACGACCGGGGGTGACCACCAGGCGAGCGTTGCGGCGGTCGACCGGCTCGCGTCGGGCCAGCACGCGCATCGTGTGGGAGAAGCGGTCCACAGAGCGGCTGCGGATCACGTCGTCGTGATGCTTGAGCGCCTTGGGGATCAGGTAGACGGCCCACGCCACGGCGAGGGCGACGAAGATGAGTGCGCTCAGGTCCACGGGACTGAGGTTAGGTTCGCTACCGCAGCCTGGGGCGGACGTCTACCCGTGTGTCGCCGAAAGTCTCGTGACGTTCAGGTCTCGACGACGCGTTCGAGCAGTCCGCGGGGGCACTCCTCGCGCGTGACGGCGTACAGCCGGTGGTCGCGCCAGTCGCCGTCGATGTGCAGGTAGCGCGGGGCGTAGCCGATCTCGCGCAGGCCGAGCTTCTCGACGACGCGCAACGAGTTGGAGTTCTCCGGGCGGATGGCGATCTCGATGCGGTGCAGCCCGATCACCTGGAAGCAGTGGTCGATCACCAACGCCACCGCCCGCGGCATGACCGACCGGCCGGCGAATTCGCGGTCCAACCAGTAGCCCACCGACCCGAAGAGCGCCGAGCCTCCGACGACGTTGTTGACGGTCACCTGTCCGGCGAACTGACCGTGGACCTCGATGACGAAGGGGTACGACGTGCCGGCGCGCGCCTGCGACCGCAGCCGCCACACCAGCTGCGGGAAGCTCATCGGTCGCGCGTCGGCGCCGGGCGGCACGGTCGCGTCCCACGGGATCAGCCACGCAGCGTTGCGCCGGCGCGCCCGACGCCAGTCAGCGGCGTCCGAGGCGCGCAGCGGGCGGACGGTCAGCTCCTGGTGGGTCAGCACCACCGGCCATCCGCGTCGTCGGCTCAATGGTCACTCCCGACGACCTGCTCGGCCGCGTGCACGAGCACCGGTCCCAGCACCGCCAGCCCGTCCCTCACCCCGCCGCGCGAGCCGGGCAGGTTGACGACCAGGCACGATCCGATCACGCCGGCGACGCCCCGAGAGAGGATCGCGGTCGGCACGCCGACGGAGACGCCGTGCGCACGGATCGCCTCGGCGATGCCGGGCACCTCGTAGTCCAGGAGCGACCGGGTGACCTCCGGGGTGCGGTCCGTGGGCGTGAGCCCGGTGCCGCCGGTGGTCAGCACGACCCGCGCCCCGGCCTCGGCAGCGGCGATGATCGCGTGACCGACCGGCTCGCCGTCCGGCACGACGGCCGCCGCCTCGACCGCGAAGCCGAGTCCGCGGAGGAAGTCGACGATCACGGGTCCCGTGGCGTCCTCGTAGACCCCGGCAGCGGCACGGTTGGAGGCGACGACGACGGCCGCGTGCAGGCTCACGGTCGGGCCCAGTCGCCGGACTTGCCGCCGGTCTTCGTCTCGATGCGGATGTCGGTGATGACGGCCGCCTTGTCGACGGCCTTGACCATGTCGACGACGGTCAGCGCCGCGACCGACACAGCGGTCAGCGCCTCCATCTCGACTCCGGTGCGGTCGGTCGTGCGCACCGTCGCCGCGATCTCGACGGCGTCGTCGGCGACGACGAGGTCGACCGTGACCCCGGAGATGGCAAGGGGGTGGCACAGCGGGACCAGCGCCGGGGTCTGCTTCGCACCCATGATGCCGGCGATGCGCGCGACCGCCAGAGCGTCGCCCTTCGGTACGCCGTCACCGCGCAGCAGCGCGACGACCTCGGCGGAGATGAGCACCCGGCCGGTCGCGGTGGCGACCCGGGCGGTCACCTCCTTCGCGGAGACGTCGACCATCCGAGCCGCGCCCGACGCGTCGACGTGGGTCAGCCGGTCGGCCATCAGAACTCGCCTCCGGCCCCGGTGTCGAGCAGCACGACGCCGACCTGGGTGCCGGCCGGGGCCGAGGTCGTGTCCTCGGGCACCACGATGAGCGCGTTGGCGGCCGCCAGGTCGCCGACCAGGTGCGAGCCCGGGCCACCGACCGGCGACACCGAGCGGTCGGTGGGGTCGTAATCCCCGCGCAGGAACTGGCGCTTGCCGGCCGGCGACGTCACGGCGTGCGTGAGCCGGGCGCTGGTCTGCGGGCGGGTGGCGGGCTCCATGCCCATCATCACGCGCAGTGCGGGCTTCACGAACAGCTCGAAGGAGATGTACGACGACACCGGGTTGCCCGGCAGCGTGAAGATCGGCACGGCGTCGTCACCCACCGCACCGAAGCCCTGAGGCTTGCCGGGCTGCATCGCCACCGGGCCGAACCACACCGACCCGAGCGGCGCGAGCGCCTCCTTGACGACGTCGTAGTCACCCATCGAGACCCCGCCGGAGGTGACGACCACGTCGGCGCGGCCGAGCTGGTCGTGCAGCGCGTCGAGGAAGGCCTTCGGCTCGTCGGGCACGATCCCGACGCGGTAGGCGATAGCGCCCGCTCGGCGCGCGGAGGCGGCGAGCAGATAGGAGTTGCCGTCGTAGATGGAGTCGTGTCCCAGCGGGGTGCCCGGGTCGCGCAGCTCGGAGCCGGTCGAGACGATCACCACCCGGGGTCGCGGACGCACGCTGACCGCCGCGCGGCCGACGGAGGCCAGCAGACCGAGGTGGCGCGGGCCGAGCACGGTGCCCTCCTCGATCAACAGGTCGCCGCGCGTGACGTCGCCGCCGGCTCGACGGATGTGCTGCCCGAGCGACGGGCTCTGGTCGAGGCGGACCTGGACGGCGCCCCGGTCGGTCCATTCGTACGGCACCACGGCATCGGCACCCTCGGGCACCGGGGCCCCCGTCATGATCTTGGCGGCGGTGCCCGGGGGCAGCACGCGCAGCTGCGCGTTGCCGGCTCCGATCTCCCCCACCACCGGCAGGTGGACCGGGTGCTCGGCCGTGGCGGTGACGACGTCGGCGTGCCGCACGGCGTACCCGTCCATCGCCGAGTTGTCGAACGGCGGCAGGTCGACCGTCGAGCTCACCGAGGCGGCAGCGGCCAGGCCGAGCGCGTCCATGATCGGGTGGTCGACCGGCCGCAGCGGCGTGGTCGCCGCGAGGATCCGGGCGAGGTGCTGGTCGACCGACACCGGGTCGGGACTGATGTCAGGCACCCGTCTCCCCGGTGAGCACGGCCTCCCCGGCGACCCGCTGCGCCGACGTCGAGGCCAGCTCCACCTCGCCGAGCACCTGCACACCGCGCCCGAAGGTCCAGTCGCCGTCGACGGTGAACGAGGTCGCCTTGCGCAGCGACGGGGCACCGTCCGGGAAACGCTTGTCGAACTCGCCGACCAGCTTGTAGTGGTCGGTGTCGAGGTCGACGAAGGGGATCTCGTCGCAGGCCTGGTCGAGCACGAAGTCACCGCCGAGCTCGTAGACGTCAGAGCGCAGCACCAGCAGGTCGTTGGTCGTCTTGACCGGCACGAATCGATCGCGCCCGACCTCGATCAGGGTCGAGCCGTCGAAGATCTCGATCGCCGCGCCCATGGCGGTCTCGACCTGGACCACCTCGGGCGTCGACGGGTCGCCGGGGTCGACGTGCTTGATGTTGCGGATCATCGGCAGGCCCAGGATCCCGTCGCGCTGGTCGAGGACGTGCTTCATGGCGGCGAGGTCGAACCACAGGTTGTTGGTCGAGCAGTAGCGGTGCCGGTCGAGGTCGGCCAGGGCCGCCTTGTCCGCGTCGAGGGTCTGCGCGGTCTCGCGCAGCACGATCCGGCCGTCGTTCTTGCGGCGCGCGAAGTGGCCGCCCTTGCGGTCCGAGGCGGTGCGGCGCACGGCCTCGATCGCGAACGGCGCGCCGCTGGCGGCGAACCAGCCGGCCACCCGTGCGTCCGGCACGGCACCGAGGTTGTCGGAGTTGGACACGAAGACCCGCTCGTAGCCAGCGGCGATCAGGCGGTCCAGCAGGCCGGTCCCCCGCAGCGCGGTGTAGAGGTCGCCGTGTCCGGGCGGGCACCACTCCAGCTCCGGGTCCTTCGGATAGGAGACCGGGGACAGGTCGGACTTGAGGAGCTTGGGCTCCTTGTTCTGCAGGAACTCCAGCGGCAGGCCGTCGACCGCCAGGTCGTCGTAGCGCGCGAGGGCGGCCATCGTGTCGCCGGAGGTGCGGAAGCTGTTCATGAAGATCAGCGGGAGCGTGGCGCCGTGCTCCTGGCGCAGGTGCAGC
>WLIH01000254.1 GCA_009702305.1 Actinomycetota bacterium
CGACAGTCAGCCCTGGAGCAGGCCGCCCAGCAGGCAGCCGCCGAGCAGGCGGCGGAGCAGGCCGCCCAGCTGGCGGCCCAGCAGGCGGCAGCCGAGCAGGCAGCCCAGGAAGCAGCCGAGCAGGCCGCCGAGGAGGAGGCGCCCGAGTCGACCCCGACGCCGACCCCGGCGCAGCCCGACCCGCAGCCGGCACCGCCCGCGTCGACGGGACGGGCGTCCGCCGCGATCGCGTTCGCGCGCGCCCAGCTGGGAGAGCCCTACGAGTGGGGCGCTGCCGGCCCGGACGCGTGGGACTGCTCCGGGCTGGTGATGAGCGCCTGGTCGGCCGGCGGCATCGACCTGCCCCACTACTCGGTGGCGCAGTACCAGGCCTCCGCTCCGATCTCGTCGGGCCAGCTGCAGCCCGGTGACCTCGTGTTCTGGGGCTCCTCGAGCGACCCGTCCTCGATCTACCACGTCGCCCTCTACGTCGGCGACGACATGATCATCCAGGCTCCGCGGACCGGTCGTCCCGTCGAGGAGGTGTCCCTCTACTACTGGACGCCGCCCACCTTCTTCGCCCGTCCCTGAGGCTCACGGGCGCCCCGGGCGCGGGGTGGTCTGGGCCACGTCGCGGCCGAGCGTGGCCCGACGGGCTGCTGGGTAGCGTGATCGGCATGACCACCGACTCGCCGTCCCGCACTGTCGAGCCCTCCAGCCTCACCGAGGTGCCGAGCACCGGCGCCGCCACCCCCGGCGAGTCGGCGGACGCCGCGACCGACGACTCCCGTGGCTACCGCCAGCCGGTCGTCGACGTCGCGGCTCTCACCACGCTGCTCGACGGTCGCTATGCCGAGGTGCGCAACCTGGTGCGCAGCAACCTGGTCGACTACGCCGACGTGCTGGTCGACGCCGAGACGATGGACACCGACGCTTTCCGGGAGCGGGTCAAGGAGGTCGTGGTCGAGATGGCCGCGACCGGCCAGACCGGCATGGGCTTCCCCGAGGAGTACGGCGGCGGCGGCGACATCGGCGCCTCGATCGCGGCCTTCGAGACCTTGGCCTTCGGGGACCTGTCGGTCCTGGTGAAGGTCGGCGTGCAGTTCGGGCTCTTCGGTGGCGCGATCCTCCAGCTCGGATCTCCTGAGCACCACGCGGCGTACCTCCCACGGCTGATCACCGGTGAGCTGATGGGCTGCTTCGCGATGACCGAGTCGGGTCACGGGTCCAACGTGCAGGCGTTGGGCACGGTGGCGACCTACGACGTCGCGACCCAGGAGTTCGTCATCACGACGACGCGCCCCGACGCGCGTAAGGACTACATCGGCAACGCCGCCAAGCACGCCGAGCTGGCCGTCGTCTTCGCGCAGCTCGAGGTCGGCGGGGAGTCGCGCGGCGTGCACGCCTTCATCGTGCCGATCCGCGAGGACGGCGAGCCGTGCGCCGGCGTGCGCATCGAGGACGACGGTCTCAAGATGGGTCTCAACGGCGTCGACAACGGTCGGCTGTGGTTCGACCAGGTGCGGGTGCCGCGCACCAACCTGCTCAACCGCTTCGCCGACGTCAGCGCCTCCGGCGTCTACGACAGCCCGATCGAGAGCTCCGGCAAGCGCTTCTTCACCATGCTCGGCACCCTGGTCCAGGGACGGGTCTGCGTCGGCGGCGCCGGGATCAACGCGGCGAAGGTCGCCCTCGCGATCGCGGTCAGGTACGCCGACCGCCGGCGCCAGTTCGAGGCGACCTCGCCCGACGAGGAGGAGCTGCTCCTCGACTACGGCATGCACCAGCGGCGGCTGCTGCCGCTGCTCGCCCGCACCTACGCGTTGCACTTCGCGCAGGAGGTGCTGTCCGCCCAGCTGCACGACGTGCTCTCCGGGATCACCGACGACGAGGCGACGCGCCGCGGCCTGGAGTCGCGGGCCGCGGGCACGAAGGCGTTCGGCACCTGGCACGCGACCCGCACGATCCAGGAGTGTCGCGAGGCTTGCGGCGGTGCGGGCTACCTGGCCGAGAACAGGTTCGCCGCGCTCAAGGCCGACACCGACGTCTTCACGACGTTCGAGGGCGACAACCACGTGCTGCTGCAGCTGGTGGCGAAGGGGCTGCTGACCGACTACGCCAGCGAGTTCGAGGACATGGACCAGTTCGGGCTGGTGAAGTTCGTGGCCGGTCTCGCAGTCGACACGGTCGTGGAGAAGACCGCCGTGCACAAGCTTCTCTCCCGGATCAAGGACGTGCTGCCCGGCGGCGACCAGTGGGACCAAGAGGCCGGTCTGCTCGATCCGGAGTACCAGCTGGCGATGCTGCGCTTCCGCGAGGAGCACATGATCAGCGGCGTCGCGCGTCGCCTCAAGCGCGGCATCGATGGCGGGATGAATCCCGGCGAGGTGTTCTCCCGCGTGCAGGACCACGTCATCGCCGCGGCCCGCGCCCACGTGGAGCGGCTGGTGCTCGAGGCGTTCGTCGAGAAGACGCGGGCGCTGCCCGACGGCGACCTCAAGGTCGCCCTCGACCTGCTCTGCGACCTGCACGCGCTGGCCACCATCGAGGCCGACCGCGCCTGGTTCATGGAGCACGGCCGGCTCAGCGTCCAGCGCTCCAAGGCGATCAGTCGCGAGATCAACTCGCTGGGCCGCAAGATCCGCCCGATCGCGGGTGACCTGGTCGACGCCTTCGGCGTGCCCGTCGAGATGCTGCGCAGCCCCGACCTCGTCGGCTGACACCCCGCTGACGTCATGCGGGCGGGACGTCCGCCTGTCCAGGACGTATGACGTCGCGGGGGCGACCTGCCATCCTGTCCGGCATGAAGATCCCCGGGCTGGGCGGTTGGTCGGACGATCCGTTGTGGGCGACGTTCTACGACTGGACCGTCGAGCACCCGCTCCCCGGTCGCGCGCTGTGGTTCGCCGGGCTGCAGAGCGACCTGCGCCGGCTCTACGCCGCCACCGACGAGATCAGCGAGCAGCAGCCGGGCGCGAGGATCCTCGACGTGCCGTGCGGGGGCGGGGTCGCGCTGCGGGGCCTGCGCTCGGCGCAGGGGGTCGAGTACGTCGCCGCCGACATCTCGCAGACGATGCTCGACCGCACGATGGAGTCGGCGCGCGAGCGGGGGGTCGAGCACCTCGTGACGCCGGCGATCGCCGACGTGGGCGACCTGCCCTTCGACGACGCGTCGTTCGACCTGGTCGTCAGCTTCACGGGTCTGCACTGCTTCCCCGACCCCGAGGCGGCGGTGGAGCAGATGTGCCGCGTGCTGCGCCCCGGCGGTGCCATCACCGGCAGCGCCGTCCTCAACGACACCGGCCTGCGCTTCGAGCTGGTACGCCGAGGTGGCCGGGTCGCCGGCCTGCTCGGCCCGGGGTGCACCGGCGAGGAGGTCATCCTCTGGCTGACCCGGGCCGGGGTCGTCGACGTCACCCTCGAGGTGAGCGGCGCGATCGGCTACTTCCGCGGGGTCAAGCCGGCCTGACGAGCGGCCCGACGACTGGCTGGGGGATCAGTGGCCGGCGTGCTTGGCCCGCTCGAACGACGCGTGCACCTCGGCCTCGGCCTCGGTGCGCCCGACCCACTCGGCGCCTTCGACGGACTTGCCGGGCTCGAGGTCCTTGTAGACCTCGAAGAAGTGCTGGATCTCGAGGCGGTCGAACTTCGACACGTGCGAGATGTCGCGCAGGTGCTCCTGGCGCGGGTCCTGTGCGGGCACGCAGAGGACCTTGTCGTCACCGCCGGCCTCGTCGGTCATCCGGAACATGCCGATCGCGCGGCAGCGGATCAGGCAGCCCGGGAAGGTCGGCTGCTGGAGGATGACCAGAGCGTCGAGCGGGTCGCCGTCCTGGCCGAGGGTGTTCTCGATGAAGCCGTAGTCGGCCGGGTAGGCCGTCGACGTGAAGAGCGTGCGGTCCAGGCGCAGGCGGCCGGAGTCGTGGTCGACCTCGTACTTGTTGCGCTCGCCCTTGGGGATCTCCACGAGCACGTCGAACTCCAGCACTGCATCCTCCGGTGAGATGTCGGCCCGGCGAGCGTGGCCAGGTCAGGTCGAGATGGCCCGAGGGCGGGCCGGACACAGAGTCTCGCGCACAATGACGCGAAACACTGCAGCGGGAGGAGCATAGGTGGCTCGACGTGAGCGACACCACGCGGCACGACGCGTGCTGCACGGGCTCCTCGTGCTGGTGGTCCTGCTGGCCGCGGTCGCGGCCGGGGTCGGGGTCACCGCCTGGCGACGCAGCGACCCCGGTCCGGCGCCCTCGCCCGCCGAAGCGCGGCTCGACCTGCCGCCGGTCGTGGCGCCCGGCGACCCGAGCGAGGTGCCGGCGACGTCCGGTCCCGCCGGGTCCCGGGTGCGCGCAGCGCTCGCAGAGGCCCTGGCCGACCCGGCGCTCGGAGCGCACGTGACGCTCGCCGTGGCGGGCGGCATCGGCGATCCGGTGCTGACCGAGGGGCGCGGCCCGGTGGTGCCGGCGTCGACCACCAAGCTGCTGACCTCCCTGGCTGCCCTGAGCCTCGTCGATCCGGGCACCACCTTCGACACCACGGTCGTGCGCTCCGGGAGCCGCGTCGTGCTGGTCGGAGGCGGCGACCCGTTCCTGGCGGGCCGGCCGGACCCGTCGGCGTACCCCCACCGCGCCGACCTGCAGACGCTCGCCGCCCGCACCGCTCGCGCCCTGCTGGCCGACGGCGTGCGGCAGGTGCGGCTCGGCTACGACGACTCGCTCTTCTCGGGCCCCGCGCTCAGCCCCCACTGGCCGGAGGATTACGTCGCCGACGACGTCGTCTCGCCGATCTCGGCGCTCTGGGTCGACGAGGGACGCCTCGAGCCGGGCGGGATCGAGCGGGTCGCCGACCCGGCCCTGGTGGCGGCCACCGACTTCGCTGCAGCGCTGCGCACCCGGGGCCTCCGGGTCGCCGGCCCGCCGGTCGACGCGACCGCCCCGGACAGCGCGGAGCGGCTGGCGCGCGTCTCGAGCGCCCCGATCGGCGAGATCGTCCAGCAGACGCTCCAGGCCAGTGACAACGAGGCGGCCGAGGTGCTGCTGCGCCACGTCGGAC